>NZ_NFHX01000016.1:0-54486 GCF_002161515.1 Faecalibacterium sp. An58 | reverse complement strand
CGCGTGGGGCGGGAAATTTTCACTTCCCGCCCCAATTTTATTCGAGGGCGCAATCAGGGCGGACATACACGCCCCGATAGCCCCGGTAGCCGCCCTCGATGTGCTTGGAAAAGCGGATATCATACCGGTCCGCGTTCTTGAAAAGATACTGACTGAACTTCTTTTGCGTCGTCGGCTTTTCCAGGTTGTCGGAGCACCACTTGTTGTAGGCACGGAACAGGTAGGTAGACCTGGCCGACTTCTCCGGGTCAAAGCGGACATACGAACTAGCCTGCATGAACTGGTCGAGGTGGCAGCCGTCCTCCATAGCGGCGGCAAGGTTCTGCTTGGCACGTTCGCTCAGAGTGAAACGGTACTGATTCACCAGAAGCTGCTTCAGCCCTTCCAGTGCCCAGAGCAGAATGCCGGGCAGTTCCTCCGACAGCTTGTCGATCAGGTAAGGGTCATCGGCCCGGCCTTCCGGCTTGTCCTTGACCGAGATCAAAATCTGCCGCCGCCAGAAGCCATCGCTGGTGTCGTGAGCGGCCACCAGATTGCCGTTGCCGAAGCAGAGCAGCCGGGCATAGAGCAGGCCCTGGGTGGCCTGCTTGCCCTTGCGTTCCACGCAGATGCGATCCTCGGCCGTGACGATGGACTTGATATTCCGTGTCTCGGGGAGAGCGGTCATGTTCAGGTCGTCGTCGATCATCACCAGCTTGTGTTCCAGATTGGCGCTGGCGAAGCGGTTGGTTTCCAGCCGAAGGACGGCCTCCATGTGGGCGGCCGGCCCGAGCAGTTTCTTCAAGAGCAGCCCGATGCGGGACTTGCCCTCGCCGCCCTTGCCGGTCAAGATCAGCATCTTCTGCGCCTTGGTGGAAGGGATGAGAAGATAGCCGATATATTCCTGCAAAGTCAAAATATCCTCGGAAATCAGCAGCTCGTCCAGAAATTTCAGCCATTGCATGGGAGGTGCGGCATCCGCCTGATACTCCACCGGGAGCCGGTTCAGACAGAGTTCCTTGTCTGAAACAAAACCACGCTCATCCAGATAATAGGTGCCGTTCTTGAGGTGGATACGGTCGAGCTGCGGCTTCCACTCCTCGCGGTATGCCTCGATCTTGAGGGCCTCCACCAAACGTTTGACCTTTTTGGCAACATCATTGCGGGCGTGATAGCGTATCTCCTGGTGAATCTCGTAGATGAGCTTATCCTCGTCCACTTCGCCATCCAGGTCAAATAAGGTCTGTTTCAGGCACATCAGGGGATGCTTTGCGAGGAAGTACTCGCAGAAGGCGGCCTCCAAAATTTTGCCTTTGTCATCCACCCAGGATGGACCTTCGTCTTCCTCCTCATCCTGCTCGTAGATTTCATCGCGGACATTCTCATTTGTCCAGCTCATGCAACCCTCCTCTCGTCATCTCGCGGCGGCTCTCTGCGCGGTGCAGGGCCTCCAGGTTTTGCTGTGCGGTGGAAAGGTCCAGCCAGGCTTTGTGCGCTTCGCGGTACTTTTGGTAGAACTGCGCCTTTTCGGAAATCAATTCCTCGCGCTCGGCTTTCAGCTGTTTCAGGTTGGGCAGTTTGGTGATTTTTTGAGCCTTGAAATAGGCGGCTGCCACCTGATAAGCTGTCAGCTCGGCGCGGTGTGTTTCCTGATACTCGGCGGGATTCCCGGCGTGCTTAGACTGCTGGGCGATCTTTCGGTTTTGGAGGTAGGCCGAAACGTGGCGGCTGAGTTCCCGGTTTTCGTCGATGCGGGTTTCCAGGTCTTTGACCACCTCGAGCGCTTCGCTGTACTGAGATTGAAGTTCGTCGATACGCTGCGCCAACTCGGCCTCGGTGCTTACGCCGTGCTCCGACAAAAGTGCCACCGACTTTGACAGCTGTTTCAGGTTGAACACCTTGGCCCAGCGCTCATAACCAACGCCTTTGCCTGCGGCCAGCTTGGCCTGAATATCGATCAGGCGGCTGACTTTATCAGGGTTCGGGTCAGCACGGTGGAGAGCAGCGGTTTTCTGGCGTTCGGCATTTTCGGCAAGAACCGCCAGAATGTTCTCCTTGGAAAAATCGTCGCCCAGTTTGCGGGAGGTGATGGGCTTGGTCCGGCCGGCGGTGCGGTAACTGAACCGGCCGCGGCTCTCAGTGAGAGCAATGCCATGCTCCTGCAAAAGCCAAGCGGAGAAGTCCTCAAGATTGGTCGCCTTTCGCAGAACGGAACGGATATTTTTGCGCAGGACGGCTTTCTCGGTTTCATATTTGCTTTGCCGGATGGGCAGGCCGGAAGCTGCGTCCTTTGCATTGGCATAGTCGAGGCGGCGTTGGCCGCGTCGCTGCGCCCAATACTCCCGTTCAGTGATGCGGTCGCCGGAACCTTTCAGCAGGTCGATCTGGTAGAGGCCGACGCTTTGGCAAAGCTCCATGACCTCGGCACGGAGGTGCCGCAGCATGGCCGCCGTACAGCGGTGCTTGCAGCCTTCCTGCCAGTCGCAGGGCTTCTCCATGTGGGACTGACGCTCGATGGTACGGATGCGCAAACTGCCAATCACGATGTGAACATGGATATTGCCCACTCCATTGTGGCCGTCCGGGTGGGCGCAGACAATGGCCGGATGGCCCGGAAAGTTTTCCTTGCAGAATTGCAGGCCCAGAGCTTGCGCCATTTCCAGGGTTAGACCATTGTCGGTTGCGTCCCGCGGGTCAAAGCTGATGATATAGTGATGTGTTTTGACATCGCTGGGTTGTGCATTTTTGCCGTATTTGCGGTTGGCTAATAGGCAGGCCATGGCAAAGGTGTTCTCCCCACATTCCAGCGTGTCCAGCAGATAATTTTCACGGAGTTTAGGCCGGCCGCGCTCATCCAGAATGGGCAAACCGGTGTACTCGTTATGCTGGAAGGTGAGGTAGCGTTCCGCCGCCGAGAGATCAGAGTTCTTCGAGCTTGTATGCTTGATGGTTGCCATACAGTTCTCCGATCGTTTTCTCGGCGTCCAGCCGAAACGATGTGAGGGCCGACAGTTCCGTCAAAAGCTGAGCGCGAAGCTGCTCTGTGTCCCGGCCGCCGGTGTTGAAGTGCCGGGCGAGCTGGTTGAGGTTGCCGCCGATTTTGCCGCATTGTCCCAGCAGGTCAGAGAGGATATTCAGAGCATCTTCTCCGCCGCCAGCAACAAGAACGGTGTGCTGGACAGGTTTCCCCAACAGAGATTGACGAATGAGGTTTGACATGCTGATGTTGAGCCGTTTGCAGCAGAGTTCAAGGGTGAGTTTTTCTTTTTCGGTCACGCGGAATTTGATGATGTGGGTGCGATTGTTGAGGTTGTCATTGTGAGTGGTCGGAAGAATTTTTTCGATGTTCTTGGCGAGTATCAGCCTCCAATCCTTTGGGCGGCGCTGTGAAAAAGCCGCACGGAAACGTAAGTCGAACGAGTGCAAACGGTTCAAAACAAAAGCAGGGTTTGGGGAAGGCACTCCCCAACAAGTACGACCGGTCAGTGAGACGCAATTTCAATTTTTGAAATTGCGGCCACAGGTCGATACTTGCCCTCTACCGCTTCGCTCAAAACACATTTCTGGTAATTGTTTCCGAATTGTTAAGACGAAAAAATAAGTAAAGGGTTCCTGCTCGTATATAGAATCGCCGGTTGACCCGAACGAAGTTCCTGCCCCTGTTTGTGCAGCGGCGTTGGCTGGAAAGCCAGTATCACGTTCGGACGGCTCATGAAATTTTCAAGGTGCAGCTTCCCGGAAAAGAAAAAGACCGCTCCGCAGCAGGCGAAGAATTTTGTCGGGGTAAAACGGCGGCAAAATGATCGGGTGTGTTGCGGGGCGGTAAATCTTTTCATGGAGAACAAACCCTCACTGTGTCGCATTTTACTACGAATCCAGTGGGATTTGTGACAGAGAGTATCACGGTTTGCAGAGTGCGTCAAGATGGTTTTGCAAATTTTATTACGATAAAGCGGCAGAAGTAAGACTTATGCTGCTGATTTGGTCTTAGAACAAGTAAGCATAAAACAAAAAGAGCACAGCCATTTATTGACTGTGCTCTTTCCAACATCCTGTACAAAAGAAAATGCAGGCGACGTCAGTGACGGCCCCTGCACAAAAGATAAATCTTTTTAATACCAAATATATTATATGCGTATCAAATCAGATTGTCAACAACTTTTTTCAAAAAATCAAAAGATGTTGCGACCAATTTATTTCCTGTTGGACCGTCAAAGTAGTCCATGTGCTTTTGCAAACGGCCATGAATCAGCTCTGATAGTTGCGCCATCCGCCGCTTTTTGACAGCAGGACTTACAATTTTTGTATAAGCAAACAGCAAACAGACGATCTCAAACATCGGGCGGCTTGTCAACTTGCTACGTCGTTCACCGGCTGAAATATTCTCAAAGGAGGCGACAAATGCCGAAACTTCAGGCGATGGCTTTGTCGTGCTCGTCCGAGAGAGCACATTCAGAAGGCAGTTATTATGTGCACAAGCGTTGCGCAGACTTTTGACCGGATTCAGAACACGTTGATTCATCAGCGGCTTGAACTGCGGGTTCCGCTCGGCATAAAAGCGGTACAATCGCAGAAATTCTCCGAAACCAATCAGCTCTTCCAGAACCCATACCGGGCAATCAACGGAATAGATTCGCGTTGCAAGATACGACCGTGCACCCTGAGCAGAGAATACTGAACAGACGCCAAAGTACTTTTCGATTAGTTCTCCAGTAAAAGATGCATCGGTTTTTCGTTCGATAGAAGATAAGATTTCCGGATTTTGTGCAAGAAAATTCCGGACAATCGCATAGCCGTCCTCGTCTGAATCAGCCTCCAGTTCGCGCAAAAGCGAGACTTTCAGATCGTGCTCTACATCAATACACATTTCCAGCAGGATTTCGCGCAGGTAGAAGTCCAATGTAGAAAGTTCCGTTAAATATGCAAATTCGAGATTGATGTACTTGCCTTCATTCGGACCGGCAATGTGCTTCGGATAGTTTTTGCGATAGGAAGCTGTCCGCAAATAATTGTTTCGCTGTGAAAAATATTCAACGGCCTGTTCTTCTGACATGATATTAAACTGGATTCCCTTTTCGTCCCGGAGCATCTGCACCAGTTCTACCGCTGTTTTCTTTGGTTTATTCCTGAAATTTTCGATCTTGCTCACATCCCATCAATCGTTCTTTTTCAGTTGACCCATCAATTCCTGAAAACTCTCCAGCGCGCTTTGCAGATTTTCAATAATATCTGCCGCAAGCTCATCCGGTTCGGGAAGATTATTCAAATCGGCAAGAGACTTATCCTTCAGCCAGAAAATATCAAGACTGGTTTTATCCCGTGCCAAAATCTCCTCTAAAGAGAATTTGCGCCAACGGCCCTCCGGGTTTTCAGGCGACCATGTTTCTGTACGCTCATGGCGGTTTTCCGGGTGGTAGCACTTGATAAAATCCTGCAAATCAGCGTCCGTCATCGGATGCTGACGCAGAGTGAAATGAACACTTGTGCGAAAATCGTAGATCCAGACTTCTTTCGTCTGGCGTTCCGGACTGGCGGGACGCTTATCAAAGAAGATCACGTTTGCCTTGACGCCCGGTTTATAGAAGATGCCGGTCGGCAGGCGCAGGATCGTGTGCAAGTCGGTCGTTTCCAGCAGCTTTTTTCGGATGATTTCTCCCGCACCACCCTCAAACAGTACGTTGTCCGGCACAACAACTGCAGCCTTTCCGGTGGGTTTGAGAATCGTATTGATATGCTGGATAAAGTTCAGTTGCTTGTTGGAGCTTGTCGTCCAGAAGTCCTGTCGGTTATAAACAAGGTCTTCTTTTTCTTCCTCCTCGGTTTCGTCTCCCTCGTTGGTAAAAGTAATCGAAGACTTCTTACCAAACGGCGGGTTCGTCAGCACATAATCCACGCGGTATCCGGGGTCCGACAACAGGGCATCCCCGCGCGTAACCGGAACTTTTCCATACAGGTCGCCGATGTTATGCAGATACAGATTCATCAGGCAGAGCTTGAACGTCGCAACCACAAGCTCTGTACCGTAAAACGTTTCGTTCTTCAAAAACTCTTTCTGAGGGCGATCAAGCGCATAGTTGTTTGGGTCTGCAAGGAATGCCTGTGCCGCAAGGAAAAAGCCGCCGCTGCCGCAGCAGGGGTCAGCAATGGTCTTATTGGGTTCCGGGCGCAGGCAGGCAACCATCGCCTTAATGAGCGGGCGAGGGGTAAAATACTGTCCTGCGCCGCTTTTTACGTCCTCTGCATTCTTTTGCAGCAATCCTTCGTAAATCTCGCCCTTCACATCAGAGGACATGGAGACCCATTTTTCCTTGTCTATCATCTGCACCACACGGTACAGGATGGAGACATTGCTGATTTTATTGACAGCGCCCTTGAAGATTTGTCCGAGGATGCCGCCTTCTTCGCCCAGCCGCTCCAGCGTAGCACGGTACTGGTTTTCCAGTTCCGCACCCTTGAGGGTGTTCATATCTGCCCACGAATATCCCTTTGGGATACCGGTTTCCCGCTTATAAGGCGGGCGGG
Organism: Faecalibacterium sp. An58; assembly: GCF_002161515.1. Classification (NCBI taxonomy): domain Bacteria; kingdom Bacillati; phylum Bacillota; class Clostridia; order Eubacteriales; family Oscillospiraceae; genus Faecalibacterium; species Faecalibacterium sp. An58. The sequence goes on along the minus strand of NZ_NFHX01000016.1, from coordinate 47,985 downwards.
AATATTCATCGGACATTTTCAAAAAGATCAGGTAAGTAAGCTGTTCGAGATAATCGCCGTATGATACGCCGTCATCCCGCAGCGGATTGCAAAGTCCCCATACTTTGGAGACGATATTGGTAGATTGTTCACTCATTCGGATTCCTCAAAAATAATCTTCCGTATTAATCTGAAAAGTTCTACAAAGTTTTCAAAAGAGAACGCATCAGGGTGTTGTTGTATATATTCTACAAATTTCATTTTTGGCAATGCAAGATTTGTAGAACAGGTTTCATCATCAAAACGAAAAACGCGTTCACCACTTGTTCCCTCGATTATTGAAATTTTATCAGGCCCGCACACACTCTTTTTTTCACAATAGATTTTAAGTTTATTGCATAGACCAATTTTATTGAACTCATTTCCTATATATAGGCGTCGCTTTACTCCGGAAATGTCTACTTCAGTTTTAATTTCATTGTCGCTATAATAATGTTCTATACAAATTTTAGGTGTACTTTGTCTAATTTCTGGAATCGGGAGCGTTAAAGAGTAGGTATTATTTCCCCAGCATTTAAATCCCTTTTCATTGTCGCCAAGTCTGTTATTTGTTTCAGAAACATCGCAATCCGCAATAAAAATATAGCATCGTTTGTGTGGGATTTTAGCAACATTTTCACACAGAGATCGAAGCGCAACATCGCCCATTTCAAGTTTTAAATCACCTGAATTGCTATTCTTTGGTTCATACTCCAAAAACTCAAACTTCAAATCAGAGAATATAGAAGAATACCGACTGTCATTTGACAAGACGGAGGCTGCTATTTTCATGTGTTTCCAATCTGTTGCTCCCTCGGTGATAATAAGAGGAACGCCGTCTGGCGGAATGGAGGATATAATACTTTGAATGTCTTCGTTAAATTTCCGAGTCTTTTTGAGATAATCATAAGCACGTAAAAACTCTGAATAACATTCGACATCAATTTTTTGTCCTTTAGGCATTTCGTATACATCAAAGGCATTCTCACCCAGTACTTCTTGCATTCCAAGTAGAAACAGAGGGGAATGTGATGTAATAATAAATTGAATTTTAGGGAACATCGCAACTAATTGCGGCAATACTTCCTTCTGTAATTTACTATGAAGATGAAGTTCAATTTCATCAATTACAACAATCCCTGTGATATCATCCAAACGAACGCTCTTTGTTATGTCATTGTTGTCCGCATAATGAACAATGGTAGCAAACATATTAAAAAGGGCACTTTGACCGGTTGACAGTGAGTCTAACGTAGGACAAATCACACGGTTTGTACTCTTATCTACAATGCGAAATCTTGCACCATTTAGGCTTCTGAGGTTCAAATGAAAATATACATCGTTTCCGAGTATTGTACTGAGTATTTTTTCCAAATTATCACGTGCTTGACGCATCAGTAAAAGATCATCAACGGAAATATGCGCCAATGACAATGAGCCTGCTTCACCGGTAATATCACCACGTGAATCAGCAATTACATCAAGCAGCCATTGTAAGTTCACATTTGATACATCATAAACTGAAATCGGATTTTCAAGGTGACCATTAAACCGCCCCTCAACTGTTGGATGCAAATACGAAGAAGTATTATAATAAGAGTTTCCAAGCCAAACAGGACATTCATATCTATCGGGTCCGAAATAGCAAATTACATTATTATCCCAAATGGATTCAACCTGATGGGATGATGCTTTCAAAAACTTTTCATTGCCCTCTTTTTTTCCGGAAATTGAACCTTCGCTAATATTATTTTGCTTTTTAATGTCATCCAAGGTGACTTTTCCTGATTTGAATATATAAACAGGAGCACTTTCTTCGCTCTCCGTTGAGGTGTACTGTAAAAGAGAGTACATATAGGAAGTGCCTTCATGAATTTCATTTGGCAAAATGGCCTTATAAAAATTGTACCCACCATTTTCTCTGAATGTAGTCACATTTGAAAAATGCTTCCTTGACATTTCGTAAAATGAATCAACGATATTGGACAAAATCGTTGATTTTCCGGTTCCATTTTCTCCAACAAGAATTACTGGTTTAGGATTTCCGTTGCTTGAAAATGAAAAATTGATTTTTACACTTTTAAGTGGGCCAACATTTTCATACGCTAGTTTTTCAAGATACATTGTTCTTCCTTTCAAATTTTTCCTCAAACGCCTGTTTCAAAATGCTCTGCCGAATTGCATCGGCTTGCGCAAGAGCGGCATCAACTGTTTTTTCGATGCTATCGCAAACAGAAAGTCTCTCTGCAATTTGATTTACAAGATGTTCCTGCTCTTTTAATTCAGGGACACAAATCGGTAAATTTGCATAGGCCGAAACATTCAGATGACCCTGTGCAGCTCCGCGCTCGTTCTTTTTAACAATAGCTCTTCCCATAGGAGAATTTGTGTACTGTGCCAGAAATTCTGGAATTATTTTTGCCGTATCTGGCACTGCGATAACAACATCGATTGCGTTATACCCATTATATTGTTCAGGGACAACTGCGGCCATACCCAAATTGGCACCTGAACGTGAAATCAATACATCGTTTGTATGAACTTCACTCCGCAAGTTCAATTCATGTCCATCTTTTGAGATTGTCACCCATTCGGTATCGTCAATATATCCTCTACGAACATTTGAATTACGAAAAGCTCGAACGCCATTTTCGGAAACATAATACTGCGTAGGCTTTATAACAATACCGACTTTTATATCTTTGCAGACATCTTTTATCCGACCCGCTTGCCTGGAAATCGAATCAAAAAAATCTTTCAACACTGCCTGCCGGTACACTGTCAGCTGCTCCTTTGTGGTCTTGAGCGTATCAATGGCTTTATCAAGCTCTGAAAAAAGCTCGTCGATTCGGGCAACGATTTTCAGCTGTTCTTTTATAGGCGGCACCGGAACATCAAGATTCTTTATTGTTTTCTGAGTTATAGCCTTGAATGTTGTTCCCGTTCCTTTTGAGGAAAGCTGTGATTCAAAATAACGAAAATAGTAAAGTAGGTATTTCAAATTCAATGAGCTGTCTGGGCGAATGGCCGCAAGGCCACGGCCAATACAAACTTTTCCGGGAGAGAGGTTAGTAGGCCCAACAGGTGCTCGAACCGAAAGCAAAATATCATTATACTGTGCAATCTTTGTCGGATTTGTGCAATAGACACGCGCATTTGGATAAAGTTCTCCAAAATCAGCTTTTCCCTGAAAGAACGGGATACCATCTCCCACAGTATTATAATATTTTGACTCTGGGGATTGTCCAGCAATTATCGTGGCACAATCCTGCAATTTTTTGACTGGATACATCAAATAGTATTCTCCTTACGCTACTAATTCCTCATTCATTTCGTCCAGAATCTCCTGATACTTTTCTCCAAACACCTCATAGAATCCGCCCAGACCGCCTTTGCTGTCGAACGGCGTGTATTCCAAATCCTTTGGCAGAATGCTCAGGGATGTGATGATATGCTCCTTGATGAGCCGCAGCCATTCCATCTGTTCTGCGGTGAAATGGACAGCACCGGTATTGCGGCGGAACGTCCATTGCTTGAAGTTGTAGTTCACCCGGTCAGAAAAAGGAGAAAGAACGTCCGCATACCCCAATTGGAAACGAATGAGCGAAATCAAGTCGGTGATCTGCACCAGCGTACCCTTTTTCACCTTATCTGGCCGTTTGATGGCATAGCAATCCCATAGACGCTCCACCGTAACACCTTTGGCACAGAGCTTCTGGTACAGTTCCGTCAGGCTTTTCAGAACCATCGGACGATTTTTATATTGCTCGTTGTAGATGATGCGCAGGGCCAGAATTTCATCCTTGTTTTCCTCAATAAAATCCTTGAAGGTCGAAATCACCCGGTCGGCATTTTCCTCCCGATTCGCAGAGTACCCGGCAAACAGAACTTTATCCAGATTGACGCTGTCGATGATCTGGTCGTGGCTGCGGCGGACATTCTCAATAAAGTCACGCACTTCCGGCTTCTGGAACGGCTCAACAGCCTGCTTGATCAGTTCTTTCTGCGCTTTGGCGTTTTGCTCCGGCGTGGGAGAGACTGTTCCGTTTTCAGCGCAGGCTTTGGCATGGATAATATCCTCATCAAAGGCGTTCAGCAAATTCTCAGCTACCTGCTCGGCTGACTTTCCAACCGTCTCCCGGAACTGCTTGTGTTCGCTCCGCTCCATTTTGCAGCTGAGACGAATCACACGGTTTGCAAGCGAGGTCAGCGTGTCCTCATCCCGTGCGCCAAGGGCGATGTTCATCATCAGTTCCTTCATGGAAACGGTAGGCTTCCGTTCCAGTGTGCGGGTCTCGGTCTTTTTGGATTCTGTTACACCCACTGCATCCACGATTACAAAATGATCTTTGTTTTCCGTGGCGGAAGGCGTTACTTTTTGCAGGTCGTCTTTGCTCAGAACACGCGTGCCTCGGCCTTTCATCTGCTCAAAGTAATTCCGGCTACGCACATCCCGCATAAAAAGCAGACATTCAATGGGCTTCACATCTGTTCCGGTGGCAATCATATCGACCGTGACAGCAATGCGAGGGTAATAATCGTTACGGAACGAGCTGAGGACAGCCTCTGCATTCTGCACACTGTATGTGATTTTCCGGCAGAAGTCGTTGCCCTCGCCAAACTCTTCCCGGACGATCTGCACGATATCGTCTGCATGGCTGTCTGTCTTGGCAAAAATCAAGGTCTTGGGCACTTCCTTGCGGTGCGGGAACAGCTCGGTATAAAGTTTTTCTTTGAACGTGCGAATCACTGCCCGAATCTGACTTGGATTCACGATATTTTTATCCAGCTGAGACTGGGTATAGAATACATCCTCGTCCATCTGTGCCCACCGCTTTTCGCGGGTCAGGCGATCGCGGTGCTCGATCATCTGCTTCATGATGAATGCACCGTTTTTCGTGACACTGGTTTCGATCAGATAGATGTCCTCGCCGACATTAACGCCATCCAGCACAGCTTGTTCCCGCGTATACTCACTGACTAAGTTTTGGTTGAAGTAGCCAATCGTCCGGGCGTCCGGCGTGGCAGTCAGACCGATGATAAACGCATCAAAATAGGACAGCACCTGACTCCAGACGTTATAAATGGAGCGGTGGCACTCGTCTACGATGATGCAATCAAAAAATTCTGGTGGAATTTTGGCATTGTACACAACTTCTTTGGGGACTTTGCTTTCTGCCGTGACATACTCTGCAAACGGTGTTTCTTCTGCCTTTTCGTCCAGTTCTTCACCTTTGAGGATAGAATACATCCGCTGGATCGTGCTAATGCAGATTTGCGCATCCGAAGAGATATAAGAGCTTTTCAGCCGTTGGACATTATACAACTCCGAGAAATTCCGTGGGTCGTCATTGGGCTTGTATGCCAGAAATTCACGTTCTGCCTGCTCTCCAAGGCTGCGCGTGTCCACAAGAAAGAGGATGTGATTCATTCTGCCGTATTTCAGCAGCCGGTACGCCGCCGTAATTGCCGTAAAGGTTTTTCCTGCGCCGGTCGCCATCTGCACCAGTGCATGCGGACGGTTATTTGCAAAGGAATCGTCCAGTCCATGAATCGCTTTAATCTGGCATTTCCGGAAACCGGTCTCATCCAGCGGCGGAAGCCGTTTCAGATTATTGCGAACCGTATCCGACTCGCCCAGCCACCGATTCAGTGTCTCCGGTCGATGGAATGAAAAGATTTCTCTGGAACGGTATTTAATATCGGCATAGTCGGTGAAACGCACCAGCTTGCTGGTCGCTTCATAGACAAACCGGACTCGGTATTCCTGTTTCACCCATTTGAAGCGGCTGTTTGCATATCGTCCGGACTGGCCCTCAACGCCGGTCAGAACCTCTCCTTTTTCATCTTTTTTTGCCTCAGCAACACCCACCGGCATTCCATCAACGAACAGTGCGTAATCCACAGGTCCAGTACTGGTCGGAAATTCGCACACTGCCACCCCAAGCGCAGCAGTCAGGTTCAGTGTTCTCATATTCTGAATGACCCAGCCGCTTTCCTGCAACTTTTTGTCAATTTGTTCCCGTGCTTTTGCTTCCGGAGTCATGATGCCGCACCTGCCTTACTTTAAAACAAACAATCACTGACCTTTCTATTTTACTAAGAAGGTGAGAATATTACAAGTCTCTTATCCCAGAAATCCAAGGCATTTGAACTTTAGACGATTTTTCTCGAAACCTTGCAATTATTCCAGAATTATGGTATATACATTATACGAAAGTTGATTGAATGAACGCTCTACGGTTCAATAATGTATAAAGTGAGGTGTCCGCCATGACTGCCGTGATCTATGCTCGCTATTCCAGTGACAATCAGCGCGAAGAATCCATTGAGGGCCAGATCCGCGAGTGCACCGCCTATGCTGAGAAGAACGGTATCACAGTGGTCAAGCACTATATTGACCGGGCGATTTCGGCCAAAACGGACAACCGGCCTCAGTTTCAGCAGATGATCAAGGACAGCGAGCGCAAGCTGTTCGACATCGTTTTGGTCTGGAAGCTGGACCGCTTCGCCCGCAACCGCTATGACAGCGCCCGCTACAAAACGCAGCTCAAAAAGAATGGGGTCAAGCTCATGTCCGCCACCGAAATTATCTCGGACGGGCCGGAGGGCATCATCCTGGAGTCGGTGCTGGAGGGCTATGCCGAATATTACTCCGCCGACCTGTCTGAGAAGGTGGTGCGTGGTATGACCGAGAATGCGCTCAAAGGAAAGTATAACGGCGGGGCTGTCCCCATCGGTTACGTCATTGATGCAGAGCAGCGTTTTCAGCCCGATTCCTTTACTGCATCCTTTGTCGCAGAAGCCTTCAAGCGGTACAATGAGGGCGCGACCATGACGGAGATTCGGGACTGGCTCAACGAGCACCATGTTAAAAATCCGCGCGGCGGTCCCATGACCTACAACACCGTCCAGCATATGCTGAACAATCGCCGGTACATCGGGGAGCTGAAATACCGCGATATTTTGATTACGGATGCCATCCCGCCGCTTGTTTCAGCCAAACTGTTTCAGGAGGTGCAGGAGAAGATGGCAAAAAACAAAAAGGCCCCTGCCCGTCGCAAGGCAGAGGACGACTATCTTCTGACGACCAAACTATTCTGCGGTCACTGCGGCGCGCTGATGTTCGGTGAGAGCGGCACCAGCCGTACCGGTGACGTGCACCGCTACTACAAGTGCGCAGCCGCCAAGAAGAGAAAGACCTGCACTAAGAAAACCGTCCGCAAGCAGTGGCTGGAAGACCTGGTGGTCAACGAAACCATGAAGCTGATTCGGGACAACGCAGTCATCGACTCACTCGTCGCGGCAGTCATGGAGTTGCAAAACAAAGAGAGCACCAGCCTGCCCCTCTATGAGAAGCAGCTGCGGGAGACCGAGACCGGCATCCAGAATATGCTCAACGCCATCCAGGCCGGCATCCTGACCAGTTCCACCAAAGAACGTTTGGAAGCCCTAGAGGCGCAGAAGAAGGATCTGGAAACCAAAATCGCCGAGGAGAAACTGGCCAAGCCTGTGATGAAGGAGGAATTCGTCCGCTTCTGGCTGCTGCACTTCCGCAAACTGGACCTGTCCCAAAAGGAACAGCGGCAGGCGCTGATTGACACCTTCATCAATGCTATTTACCTCTATGACGATAAAGTGCTGATTACCTTCAACTACAAAGAAGGGACGGAGACCATTTCTTTCGGCGAGGCTACCGAAGCCGCGACAAAGGAAAAAAGTTCGGATATAGATTGCCTTGCTGCACCAAAAGCCCAGAGCCGCAAGGCCCTGGGCTTTTTGCTGCGCCGCAAAGGCTTGGCAGACAGGCCGCCAAAGCGGCGGCAAAACAAAAACCCTGCGCTTTCCCACAGGAAAAGTGCAGGGACCAAAAGGAGGCGGCGTTCAGCGCAGCTGCTGCCACTGGCTCTTGAGGAACAGCCCGGTGATGCCGGGCACCAGGGCCGCGCCGATCAGGGACATCAGGATAGCGGTGGGAGCGCCCAGCAGCTGGATGTTCTGGGCGGCGCCCACCAGGAACGAGCCCACGGCACAGACGCACATGACCAGATACCCGGCCTTGCGCTGGGCGAACAGCAGCGCGCACAGCCCTGCGATGGACACTACGGCGATGGCCACGGACAGCCAGCGGCCTTCGGACAGATTGAGAGCGGTGGTGCACACGCAGAGCACCAGTGCGAACCACAGCCAGATCTTTGTTGCTTTTTTCATAAGACGGATCCTCCGATGATCGATAGGGAATGGGGGTGCGGGGTCAGTCCCGCGGGGCACAGGGGGGCTGCGCAGCGGGCTGCGGCAGGACCTTTTGGAGCAGCTCCAGCAGGGTCTGCTGCTCCTGGGCGGTCAGGGCGGCCATCCGCTGCCGGTCCCAGTCAAAAAACACCTGGTGGCTGACGGCGAAGGCCTCCTGGCCCTTTTCGGTCAGGTGCAGCCGGTGGCTGCGGCCCTCCTTCTCTTTGGTGAGGAAGCCGCTTTCCACCAGCTTTGTGATGCTCCGCTGCGAGTGTCCCCAGTCCAGGTGCAGGGCCCTGGTCAGCTCTGCGGGAGTGGCGCCCGGGTGCTTGCCTACATAGAGCAGAAAATACAGCAGGCCGAAATGCAGCCCCAGTTTTTCCAGCTTCCCGCTGGTATAGGCGGTGAAATCCCGGTGCAGCATGGCGGCGCAGAGTGCAAGAGTCTGATGCATGGAAAAGCTCCTCTCCTGGACTTGACTCGGTCAAGTATACACGTATAACTTGACTTTGTCAAGTGCAAATACAAAATCCGTTCCCGCCGGCAGTCCCACGATCGCCGGGGCCGTCATAGTATGGGTAAAACCCTGAAAGGAGCTTTTGGTTATGAAACGTGCGACAGCCCTTTTCCTCAGTGCGGCCCTGGCTCTGGGCCTGGCAGCCTGTGAGTTCCCCTGGTGCCCCAGTTCTTCCGGCCCGGGGTCTTCCGGTACATCCTCGTCCCAGCCCGCCTCCTCCGAGCCTGCGTCCTCCGAGCCTGCCTCCTCTGAGCCCGCATCCTCCCTGCCTGCGCCGTCGGAGCCTGCGTCTTCTGTGCCGGCATCTTCGGTCCCGGACTCTGTGCCGGAAGCGGGCAGCGGTTCCCAGGCGGGCTGAGCGGCCGAGGACGCTGGGACTGTAAGAGGGCCTGCCGTCTGTCTGGTACAGGCGGCGGGCCCTTTCACTGCGCAAAAAACGCCCCGCCTCCTGTTTGCCATTTTGCCCGGCCCGTGATACAATAAAAGAATCGATCGGATCGTCAAAAAGTCCCGCCCGGCTGTGCATCCGGGCTGCAGTTCGGACCAAACGGGAGGCTGCGGCGGATGGCCCGGCGTTTTTGGCTTTTTATATAGATGGAGATTCAGATTTTTTGCAAAAGAGGTACTGGGAGAGAATGGCAAAAAGGAAACGAAAATCCGGTGCCCGGGGCAAGAGCGCCCGGGCCAAACAGCAGGTGCGCCGCCGACTGCTGGCCAGCAGCGCTACCCTGTTTGCAGGGATATTGCTGCTGCTGCTGGCGTTTGTGGACGGACAGGCAGCCTGGCACACCGTGCACGATCTCTTGTTCGGGATATTTGGCGCGGGCAGTTTTGTGCTGGGCCCCGCCGTGTGCTATATGGCGGTGCTCACCGCGCAGGACAGGCCCGTGCTGGGCAGCGTGGGCAAGCTGGCGCTGGGACTGGTGTTCCTCAGCGGGGCGGCGGTGGTCTTTTCGGACATCCCGGCCCAGGGGATGACGGTGGCCCAGATGGGGGTGGCCTGCTACGACAACGGGGTCAACGCCTGGTTTGGGGGCGGCTCGATGGGCGGACTGCTGGGCGGCACGCTGCTGCTGCTGTGCGGACGCCCGGCGGCCAACCTGATCGTGGTGGCCCTGGCGGCCTGCGCCAGCTGTTATGTCTTTGACGTGACCCCTGCCGATGTCTGGCAGTGGCTGGCAGGCGTGGCGGGAGGCGCCAAAGAAAAAGGGCTGGAAGTGTATGCCGACGGCCGCGCCGCCGCCCAGGAGCGCCGGGCTGCCCGTCTGGCTGCCCGCGCCCAGGCGGAAGCCGAGGCCGAGGCCATGGAGGATGAGGAGGACAGCGGCTATCTGGACGACGGGGACCTGCCCGGCCCCGACCCGGCCCTGGACCCGGACGCAGGCCAGGGCTTCCACATCGGGATGCCGGCCTGGCTGTCCCACATTTTTGGGCATGGCCGGCTGCCGGATGAGAACGGCAGCACCCAGCCGCCCCAGCGCCCCGAGACCCCGCTGCACTCGGCGGCGGTCAGCCATCCCCGGGCCCCCTTCGACATCGACCTGGGACCCGACCCCGCGGCGGTGTCGGACGGGGGAAGCGAACCCATCGAACCCATCATCACCGGGCCGGGAGGCACCTTTGGGCTCAATCCGCTGCGCAGCGAGCCCCGGCCCGCAAACCATGCGCCCCTGTATGACCAGGACAAGGACGAGGGCACGGCGGCGCCGGCGCAGCCCCAGCGGCCTGTGCCGCCCCCTGCGCCCGCTGTGACACCGGTGGCTCCGCCGCCGGCTCCGGCCGCGCCGGCAGGGCAGGGGACGCAGGCTGCGCCCCCCGCCGCCTGCCCGCCGGAGGAGGCGGAGGAGGACGGCTGGATCCGGATCGACGAGGAGCCTGCGGACGCCGGGGAAGGCGGCGATATCGCCACCCTGGTGGCCGCTGCCATGGAAAAGCCCGCCGACGCGGAACAGGCGGCCGCTGCAGCGGCCCCCGCCCCCGAGGAAGCCGAGGTCCCCGCCACCTATGAGTACCCGCCCATCGAGCTGTTTGACAAGCCCGCCGAGGAGACCGACGAGGGGGCCCAGACCGAGCTGAAGGCCAACGCCCAAAAGCTGGTGGATACCCTCGAGAGCTTCGGGGTCAAGACCCGGGTGCTGGATATCTCCCGGGGCCCGGCGGTCACCCGCTATGAGGTGCAGCCCATGGCCGGCGTCAAGATCAGCCGCATCACATCCCTGGCCGACGACCTGGCCCTCAACCTGGCGGTGGCGGACATCCGGATGGAGGCGCCCATCCCCGGCAAGCCTGCCGTGGGCATCGAGGTGCCCAACCGCAGGCGCGCTTCGGTGAGCATCCGCAGCATCTTTGAGAGCCAGAGCTTCCGCCATATGACCAGCCCCCTCACCATCGCCCTGGGCAAGGACATTGCCGGCGTGGCCCAGGTGGCCGACCTGTGCAAGATGCCCCACCTGCTGATCGCGGGCAGCACCGGCAGCGGCAAGTCGGTGTGCGTCAACAGCATCATCATGAGCCTGGTGTTCCGCTCGGGGCCGGAGGATGTCAAGCTGATCCTCATCGACCCCAAGGTGGTGGAACTGGCCGAATACAACGGCATCCCCCACCTGCTGATGCCGGTGATCACCGAGCCCAAAAAGGCGGCCGGCGCCCTCAGCTCGGCGGTGGCGGAGATGGAGCGGCGCTACCGCCTGTTCGCCGACAACAACGTCCGCGATATCAAGACCTTCAACAAGCTGGCGGCCTCCGACCCCATGCTGGAAAAGCTGCCCTACATCGCCATCGTCATCGATGAGCTGGCCGACCTGATGATGGTGGTGGGCAAGGATGTGGAAGACTCGATCTGCCGCATCGCCCAGAAAGCCCGCGCCGCAGGGATGCATCTGATCGTGGCCACCCAGCGCCCCAGCGTGGACGTCATCACCGGCCTGATCAAGGCCAACATCCCCAGCCGCATCGCCTTCGCGGTGTCCAGCCAGGTGGACAGCCGCACCATCCTGGACGGCGCCGGGGCAGAGAAGCTGCTGGGCATGGGCGATATGCTGTTCATGCCGGTGGGCGCGCCCAAGCCCATCCGCATCCAGGGCACCTACGTCACCGACGAGGAGATCAGCCGGGTGCTGACCTTCATCAAGGCGTCGGGCACCGTCCAGTACGACGAGGCCATGATCCGGGCCATGGAGGAGCACACCATCCAGGACAAGGGCGCCAAGGACAGGGATGACGACGGCGGCGAGGCCGACGATCCCATGTTCAAGGCTGCGGTGGAGGTGGTCATCGATGCGGGCCAGGCCTCCACCAGCCTGCTGCAGCGGCGGTGCAAACTGGGCTATGCCCGGGCCGCCCGCATCATGGACGAGATGGAACAGAAAGGGGTCATCGGCCCCTACGAGGGGGCCAAGCCCCGGGCGGTGCTGATCAGCCGCCAGCAGTGGCTTGAGATGAACCTGAACAGCCCCGACGAACCGTGACCCATACACACCCCGAACAAGGAGCACCTATGAGCAATACGACCACGACGGCCGGGTATCCGGCCTATACCGAATTCCTGCCCATCTGCCGGGCGGACATGGACGAGCGCGGCTGGGACCAGCTGGACTTTGTAGTGGTGGGCGGGGACGCCTATGTGGACCACCCCAGCTTTGGCACCGCCATCATCAGCCGGCTGCTGGAAGCAGAGGGCTACCGGGTGGGCGTGCTGGCCCAGCCCCGCTACACCGACTGCGAGGATTTCAAGCGGTTCGGCAAACCCAAATACGGCTTTTTCATCGGCGGCGGCAACGTGGACAGCATGGTCAGCCACTATTCGGTGGCCAAGATCCCCCGGGCCGAGGATGAATACTCCCCCGGCGGCAGGGCGGGGGCGCGGCCCGACCGCAGCGCCACCGTCTATACCCGGCTGGCCAAGGAGGCATACCCCGACCTGCCGGTCATCCTGGGCGGTCTGGAGGCGTCTCTGCGGCGGTTCGCCCACTACGACTACTGGCTGGACACCGTGCTGCCCAGCATCGCGGAGGACGCGGGCGCCGACCTGATCAGCTTCGGGATGGGGGAACACCAGACCGTCGAGATCGCCCGGCGGCTGGCGGCAGGGGAGGATATCTCCACCATCACCGATGTGGCCGGCACCTGCTACATGACCGACTTTGAGCACCTGCCGCCCCGCTATGTGGAGTGCGCCGGCTTTAAAAAAGTGGCCGCCGACAAGGTGGCCTATGCCCGGGCCTGCCGCATCCAGATGGACAACCAGGACGTGGTGAGCGGGCAGATCATCGTACAGAAACAGAGCGAGCGGTATCTGGTGCAGAACATCCCCGCCAAGCCCCTGGTGCGCTGGGAGCTGGACAAGGTCTACGCCCTGCCCTACACCCGGCGCTACCACCCGGTGTACGAGTCCATGGGCGGGGTGCCTGCCATCCGGGAGGTGCAGTTCTCCATCATCCAGAACCGGGGCTGCTTTGGCGGATGCAACTTCTGCGCCATCCAGCTGCACCAGGGCCGGCGGGTGACCAGCCGCAGCGCCGACAGCATCGTGGCCGAGGCCGAGCGGATGACCCACGAGCCCGACTTCAAGGGCTACATCCACGATGTGGGAGGCCCCACCGCCAACTTCCGCTTCCCCTCCTGCGGGCAGCAGATGACCAAGGGGATGTGCACCGGGGGCAAGCACTGCCTGGCCCCCCAGCCCTGTTCCCACCTGATCGTGGACCACAAGGACTATCTGGACATCCTGCGGCGGGTGCGGGCTTTGCCGGGGGTCAAGAAGGTGTTCGTCCGCAGCGGCATCCGGTTCGACTATCTGATGGCCGACCCCGACGATACCTTTTTCAAGGAGCTGGTGGAATACCATGTGTCGGGTCAGCTCAAGGTGGCCCCCGAACACTGCGCCCCCAATACTCTGGCCTATATGGGCAAGCCTCCCATCGAGGTGTTCGACCGGTTCAAGGACAAGTTCTATGAGCTCAGCCGCCGGGCGGGCAAAAAGCAGTACCTGGTGCCCTACCTGATGTCCAGCCATCCGGGCAGCACCCTGAAGGATGCGGTCTATCTGGCCGAGTACCTGTACAAAAACCATATGCGTCCCGAGCAGGTGCAGGACTTCTATCCCACCCCCGGCACCGTCAGCACCTGTATGTTCTACACCGGGCTGGACCCCTACACCCTCAAGCCGGTGTTTGTGGAAAAGACCGCAGAGGGCAAGGCGCTGCAGCGGGCCCTGCTGCAATACTACGAGCCGCGGAACGCCGAAAAGGTGGTCAAGGCCCTCAAGCTGACCCACCGGGAGGACCTGATCCCCCTGCTGGTGCCTGCCGCAGGCCGGCGGGCGGTGCAGCGCAGCGCCCGAAAGGCCCAGGCCCGGGATGTGACCATCCACCCCGACGGCAGCTACACCGTCCACCCGCCCAGGGGCAGGCAGGGCAGGACGAACGCGGGGGCACAGCGGCAGCCCGCCCCGGGCGCCCGCTTTGCGCCCCGCACCGCCCCCAAAAAAGATCATGCAAAGAAGGAGAGCGGGGCAGGTCCCCGCAAGGGTAAAAAATGATGGAACAGAATCGACACTCCCTCCCGGCCGGGCTGCTGCGCCGCCTGGCGTCTCTGGCTCTGGCGGTTTCCCTGGCCCTCGGCCTGGCGGGCTGCGAGGACGCGCTGGCGGCCCTGCAGGACGCTGCGGCCGCCCCGTCCTCCAGTACGGCGCAGCCGGTCCAGCCCGCGGCGGAAGGGGCCTTTTCGGTCAACTTCATCGACGTGGGACAGGCCCTGAGCGTCCTGATCACCTGCGACGGCCAGAGTATGCTGTACGACGGCGGCAATGTGGAGGACGGCAGCCTGGTGGTGTCCTATCTGCAGAGCAAGGGGGTCAGCCGGCTGGAATACGTCATTTGCAGCCACGCCCACGAGGACCATGTGGGGGGCCTGGCGGCGGTGCTGGCCAAATTCCCGGCGGGGCACGTCTACGCCCCGGTGGCCCAGGCCGATACACAGTGCTTTTCGGACTTCGTCAAGTACGCCCAGCAGCAGGGCCTGGCGGTGGAGGTGCCCTCCGTGGGCACCAGCTGGCAGCTGGGCAGCGCCACCGTGCAGATCATCGGGCCGGTGGCCCAGTATGACGACACCAACGATACCTCCCTGGTGGTGCGGATCGACTACGGCCAGACCAGCTTCCTGCTGACCGGCGACATGGAGCAGGACGCCGAGGACGATCTGGTGGCCTCGGGGGCGCCGGTGGATGTGGACGTGCTGCAGGTAGGCCACCACGGCAGCGAGACCTCCACCGGGTACGTCTTCCTCAATGCGGTGCTGCCCGAGGTGGGGGTCATCTCGGTGGGGACCGGCAACAGCTACGGCCACCCCAGCGAGGCGGCCCTCAGCCGCCTGCGCGACGCCGGGGTGGACGTGTGGCGCACCGACCTGTCGGGCACCATCACCATCTCCAGCGACGGCGCCAACTACACCGTCTCCAGCGAGCGGTATGTGCCGCCCGAGCAGCAGAACCCCACCACCGCCGATGGCAGCGGCCAGCAGAGCAGCAGCCCCCAGACCATCCAGGCCTATATCGGCAACGTCAACTCCAAAAAATTCCATCTGCCCAGCTGCTCGAACCTCCCCGACCCCGCCAACCAGGTGCTGTTCTCCAGCTATGAGCAGGCGGTGCAGGCCGGATATACCCCCTGCTCCAACTGCCTGGGCTGAGGCTGCGCAGATATACCCCATGCCCTAGAAGTATGGTAGGATATACGGGATAGGTATTTGCCTTCCGGCCCGGCCGGTGTTATAGTAGGAAAGCCGGTTTGGGCCATGGGCCGCAGGCCGGCCTGTGGAGATGCATCCCGAAAGAAAAGGTTGTTTTTGTCTATGTTGGAAACGCTATTGCAAAACCGCACCGTTCAGGTGCTGATCGACTCATTCCCCCGCATCCTGGTGCCGGGCCTGGCCGTCACCATCCCGCTGACGGTGCTGTCCTTTGCCTTTGCCATGGTGATCGCGGCGGCGGTGGCGCTGGTGCAGTACGCCCGTGTGCCGGTGCTGCGGCAGCTGGCCCGGGTGTACATCTGGGTGGTGCGGGGCACCCCGCTGCTGGTGCAGCTGTTCATCATCTTTTACGGGCTGCCCAGTATGGGCATCGTGCTGGACGCCTTCCCCACGGCGGTGATCGCCTTTTCCATCAACGAGGGGGCCTACTGCGCCGAGACCATCCGCGCCGCGCTGGAGTCGGTGCCGTCCGGCCAGCTGGAGGCGGGCTACTGCGTGGGGATGTCCTGGGGGCAGGTGATGCGCCGCATCATCATGCCGCAGGCCCTGCGCACCGCCTTCCCGCCCCTGTCCAACTCCCTCATCGGGATGGTGAAGGACACCTCCCTGGCCGCCAATATCACGGTGGCGGAGATGTTCATGGCCACCCAGCGGGTGGCGTCCTATACCTACCAGTTCCTGCCGGTGTACTGTGAGCTGGCGGTGATCTATCTGATCTTCTGCACCGTGCTGACCTGGGTGCAGAAGAAGGGCGAAAAATACCTCAACGCCCACGGATTCAACTAAAGGAGGCCTGACCCATGCCCATGCTGGAAGTAAGCGACATCCATAAATCCTTCGGGGAGCGGGAGGTGCTCAAGGGGGTCAGCCTGTCGGTGGACAAGGGCTCGGTGGTGGCCATCCTGGGGCCTTCGGGTTCGGGCAAGACCACCCTGCTGCGCTGCATCAACTTCCTGGAGAAGGCGGACAGCGGCAGCCTGACCTTTGACGGGGAACCGTTCGACCTGGCCCGCATCTCCCGCGCAGACACCGCCCGCCTGCGCCGCAAGACCGCCTTTGTGTTCCAAAGCTACAACCTGTTCCGCAACAAGACGGTGCTGCAAAATGTCACCGAGGGGCTGGTGGTAGCCCGCCGGATGCACAAGGCACAGGCGGAGGAGATCGCGGTGCAGATGCTGCAAAAGGTGGGGATGGCCGACCGGTGCAGCCAGTATCCCCACCAGCTGTCGGGGGGACAGCAGCAGCGGGTGGCCATTGCCCGGGCCCTGGCCACCAGCCCCGAGATCATCTATTTCGACGAGCCCACCTCCGCGCTGGACCCCGAGCTGACCGGCGAGGTGCTGGACGTCATGCGGCAGCTGGCCGCCGAGGGGATGACCATGCTGGTGGTCACCCATGAGATGGGCTTTGCCCGGGATGTGTCCAGCCATGTCATCTTCATGGAGGATGGCCGCATCGTGGAGAGCGCCCCCTCGGCCCAGTTCTTTGCCGCGCCCCGGCAGGAGCGCACCCGCGCTTTCCTGAGCCGGATCGCCAACCGATAATGCTACAAATGAGGATCGATCTATGAAAAGAAGGAACTTTATTTCGATGATGGCGGTACTGGCCGCCGCAGGTGTGCTGGAGCTGAGCGGCTGCTCGTCTTCCGGCAGCAGCGCTGCCGCAGGCAGCGGCGCCGGGACCGCTTCCAGCGCGCCGGCCGACCGGCTGGAGGAGATCCGCCAGCGCGGCACCCTGATCGTGGCGCTGGAGGGCGCCTGGTCTCCCTGGTGCTACCACGACGATACCGATACCCTGGTGGGCTACGATGTGGAAGTGTCCCGCGCCATCGCCCAGCAGCTGGGGGTAGAGCCCGAATATGTGGAGGGCGAATGGGACGGCCTGTTTGCGGGCCTGGACGCCGGCCGCTATGACATCGTCTGCAACGGCGTGGAGGTGACCGAGGAACGGGCCAAGAGCTACGACTTCTCACAGCCGTACGCCTACATCCATACCGCGCTGGCGGTGCGGTCGGACAACACCGATATCACCAGCTTTGAGGACCTGGCGGGCAAGACCACCGCCAACTCCATCGCCAGCACCTACATGACCCTGGCCGAGAGCTATGGGGCCGAAGTGCTGGGGGTGGACACCCTGGATGAGACCATCCAGATGCTGCTGGCAGGCCGTGTGGACGCCACCCTCAACGCCGACGTCTCGTTCTACGACTATCTGAACGTCCATCCCGACGCGGCCTTCAAGATCGTCGCCCAGACCGATGACGCCTCCCATGTCTGCATCCCGGTGCGCAAGGCGCCCGAGAGCGCCAGCCTGCTGGCCGCCGTCAATGAGGCCATCGACACCCTGCGGGCCGACGGCACCCTGGCAGAGATCTCGGAAAAATATTTCGGCAGCGACATCTCCTCGGAGGCCTGAGCTGCCCCTGCCGCCCCCCTGTGCCTATAAAGGACACAGGGGTTTTGTTTTGCCATGCATAGCCCGGCGTCCCGGGGCATAAGCTGTACCCAGTGAACGAGCACAGTGTGGGGGAGGCGGAACCTATGTTTGTATTGACACTCAACCGGGCGCGGCTGCGCCAGATCGGCGTGGGAGCCATGTGCTGCGCGGTGGTGGTGTGCAGCGCCCTGCTGGGGCGGTATATCAGCACCCGCACCGTCGAGACGGCAGCCAGCCCCGGGGGCAGGATCGAGTCGGCCCAGGACATCCAGACCTGGTTTACCGGGTATGGGCTGGAGGTGGACGGGGCGTCCATCACGGCCGACAAGGTCAAGATACCCCGCAAATGGGACGACAGCTTTTCGGCATTCAACGAGGTGGTGGCCCAGAGCGGATTGGATCTGTCCCGCTATAAGGGCAAGACAGTGGAAAAGTGGCAGGCGCTGATCCCGTCTGCCTCCAACGGGCAGGAGAGCTGCTATGGAGTGCTGCTGGTGTACAAGAAAAAGCCGGTGGGCGCCTACCTGCTCGCCAAGCCTTCGGGCGTGGTGACCGGTCTGGGCGACGCGCAGGCCGCCATGGCCGACGCCCAGCAGGAGGCGGCCGCAGCGGCGGCTTCCCAGGAGGCGGCGGCCAGCGTCCCGGCAGAAGCGGCGGCCCAGCTCCAGGAGGCGCAGGAGAGCACGGCGCCTTACATCGACCTGCCTCTGGATGCCAACGGGTATCCGGTGGAATGAAGGGCCCAAAGGCCCCGCCCATCCCCCAAAAGGGGCCAGATGGGCGGGGCCTTGCGGCTGTTTTGGGAAGGCGCCGGCCGGGACACGGAAAGTTCTGTGAAAAAACCACAAAAAACAAAGTAAAAAATTGGCAAATTGAAAGGGTGAAAAAATCAGGTGCAGGGTTTATAATAAAGATATCCACAGTCGTGCATGCCTGTATGCACATGGTTTGGGGGGCGGGGCGCCCCGCCCTGAGTTTACGTTATAAGGAGAAATGATCTATGAAGGAATTCCAGTATACTATTAAGGATGCCTGCGGCATCCACGCACGCCCTGCCGGCCTGCTGGTCAAGGTGGTCAAGAGCCACGCCAGCACCGCCACCCTGGAGAAGGACGGCAAGAGCTGTGATATGCGCAAGCTGATGGCGCTGATGGGCATGGGCGTCAAGCAGGGCGATACCGTCACCGTCAAGGTTGAGGGCGACGATGAGGATGCCGCTGTGGCCGATATCGAGAAGTTCATGACCGAGAACCTCTAAATCTACACATTTTTAGCCCTCGCGGTTCTCTGCGGGGGCTTTTTTAAAGGCAGGGCGGGCCCATGGAGGGGGCCGCGCTGTAAAGAAAGGATGAGAATGTAATGCAGGTAGGCACTGGTAAAAGCGTATTGAACGGCATTGCCATCGGCAAGATCAAGATCTACAAGAAAAAAGATACCACCATCTCCACCACCCCCGTCACCGACACCGGCGCGGAGCTGCTGCGCTTTGAGGACGCCCAGCAGAAGGCGATCGCCCAGCAGACCGCCCTGTATGAGAAGGCCCTGGAGGAGGCAGGCGAGGACATCGCGGAGGTGTTCAACATCCACGCCATGATGCTGGAGGATGACGACTTTGTGGACGCCATCAAAGAGATCATCACCAAGCAGAAGATGTGCGCAGAGTATGCAGTCAAAACGGCCGGCACCAACCAGGCGGCCGTCTTTGCCGCCATGGACGACCCCTATCTGCAGGCCCGCAGCGCCGATGTGATGGACATCGCCCAGGCCATGCTGGACATCCTGCAGGGCACCGATGTGGACAGCATGCAGGGCACGGAACCCTCCATCCTGGTGGCCGAGGATCTGGCCCCCTCCGAGACGGTGCGGATGGACAAGAGCCTGCTTCTGGGCTTTATCACCCGGGAGGGCAGCACCAACAGCCACACAGCCATCCTGGCCCGCAGCATGAACATCCCCGCCCTGATCCAGTGCAAGGAGATCGACGACAGCTGGGACGGCAAGATGGCGGTCATCGACGGCTACAACGCCTGCGTCTATGTGGACCCCACCGCCGACCTGCTCAAGAGCCTGCAGAAGCGCCAGCAGGAGGACAAAAAGAAACTGGCCCTGCTGCAGGAGCTGAAAGGCAAGACCAACACCACCCTGGACGGCACCACCATCAACGTCTATGCCAACATCGGCGGCATTGGGGACGTGGGCGCTGTGCAGCAGAATGACGCCGGCGGCGTGGGCCTGTTCCGCTCCGAGTTCGTCTATCTGAACAGCAAGGACTATCCCACGGAGGAATACCAGTTCGAGGCATACAAGCAGGTGGTGGAGACCCTGGCCCCCAAGAAGGTCATCATCCGCACCTGCGACATCGGCGCGGACAAGACGGTGGACTACATGAAGCTGGACCACGAGGAGAACCCGGCTTTGGGCTACCGTGCCATCCGCATCTGCCTGACCCGCAAGGACTTCTTCAAGACCCAGCTGCGGGCGCTGCTGCGGGCTTCGGCCTACGGCAACCTGGGCATCATGTTCCCCATGATCACCAGCCTGCGCGAACTCCACGACGCCAAGAACATCCTGGACGAGTGCAAGGTGGAGCTGGCTGCCGAGGGCAAGAAGATGGGCGACATCGAAGTGGGCACCATGATCGAGACTCCGGCCGCCGTGCTGGTGGCGGATGACCTGGCCGAGGAGTGCGATTTCTTCTCGATCGGGACCAACGACCTGACCCAGTACACCTGCGCGCTGGACCGCCAGAACGCCAAGCTGGAGCCCTTTGCCAACCCCCATCACCCCGCCGTGCTGCGTGAGATCAAGATGACCATCGACGCGGGCCACCGCCATGGCATTTGGGTGGGCATCTGCGGCGAGCTGGGCGCGGATACGTCCCTCACCGAGACCTTCCTGCGGATGGGCGTGGACGAGCTGTCGGTCAACCCCAAGAGCATCCTGCCGGTGCGCAAGAAGATCCGTAGCATCGACCTGTCCAAGCCCGCCGCTGCGGTGGTGGACGAGGAGGCCGGCGAGGCCGAACCCCAGGCAGAGGCTCCCAAGGCGGAAGCCGTGCCCAAGGCCAAATCCAAAGCCAAGGCTGAGCCGAAGGCTTAAGGAAAAGAGAATACGGCGTGTCTTTGGAGGTCCGCTGCCCCGCCGGCGGCGGCCGATACACGCCGGCCAGCCGCCCCCAAAGGGCTTTTGCCTTTGGGGGCGTTTTTTGAGATAGGATAAGGAGGTAAACCATGTCTTTGCCGAAGGATTTCTTATGGGGCGGCGCTACCGCTGCCAACCAGTGTGAGGGCGCTTATGACGAGGGGGGCCGGGGCCTGTCCACGGTGGATGTCATCCCCTTTGGGCCCGACCGTATGCCGGTGATGCGGGGCGAGAAAAAGATGCTGGCCTGCGACGCAGAGCACAGCTATCCCGCACACCAGGCCATCGACCTGTACCACCACTACAAGGAAGACATCAAGCTGTTTGCAGAGATGGGCTTCAAGTGCTACCGGCTGTCCATCGCATGGACCCGCATCCTGCCGAACGGGGACGACGACACTCCCAACGAGGAGGGCCTAGCCTTCTATGACAGTCTGTTCGACGAATGCCATAAGTATGGCATCGAGCCGCTGGTGACCATCTGCCACTTCGATACCCCCATCGCCCTCATCAAGAAGTATGGCGGCTGGAAGGACCGCCGGATGATCGGCGCTTACCTGAAATACTGCGCTGCCATCTTTGGCCGGTACAAGAACAAGGTGAAGTACTGGCTGACCTTCAATGAGATCAATATGCTGCTCCATCTGCCCTTTATGGGAGCGGGCATCCTGTTTGAGCCGGGGGAGGACCCCACCGAGGTCCAGTACCGGGCTGCCCACTACGAGATCGTGGCCAGCGCCAAGGCGGTGCGGATGGCCCACGAGATGATGCCGGGGGCCATGGTAGGCTGTATGCTGGCCGCAGGCCAGTATTACCCCCGCACCTGCAGCCCCAGGGATATCTGGGCCGCCCAGGAAGCCGACCGGGACAACTACTTCTTCATTGACGCCCAGGCCCGGGGCGCTTACCCCGTATGGGCCAAAAAGCGGATGGAGCGGGCCGGCATCCAGCTGGACTGCACCCCCGAGGATGAGGCGGATATGCAGGCCGGCACGGTGGATTTCATCTCTTTCAGCTACTACTCCAGCCGGTGCGTCAGCGCCGACCCCGAGATGCTGGCCAAGGAGGGCGCCTCCGGCAATGCGGCCTTCGGCGGGGTCAAGAACCCCTATCTGAAGACCAGCGAGTGGGGCTGGGCCATCGATCCCGAGGGCCTGCGCACCACCATGAACAGCCTGTATGACCGCTATCAGAAGCCCCTGTTCATTGTGGAGAACGGTCTGGGCGCGGTGGACAAGGTGGAGCCGGACGGCAGCATCCACGACAGCTACCGCATCGAGTATATGCGCGCCCACATCCGCGCCCTGATCCAGGCGGTGGATGAGGACGGCCTGCCGGTGATGGGCTACACCATGTGGGGCCCCATCGACCTGGTCAGCGCCTCCACCGGCGAGATGAAAAAGCGCTATGGCTTCATCTATGTGGACAAGGACAACGAGGGCAACGGCACGCTGGCCCGCAGCCGGAAGGACAGCTTCTACTGGTACAAGAAGGTCATCGCCACCAACGGCGAGGATCTGGGGGATTGAACCGAAAGGATAAAATCTGATAAAATATCTGAATAGGAATCGAATCCGGGCGCCCGGCCGCAAGGCTGGGCGCCTTTCTGTGTATCCCGGCCGGCGGGGCGGGGAAGGAAAAAGGGAGAGAAGGGGGCGTTTTTCCCTGCGGGAGGGCAAAAATTTGGCCAAAGCACTTTTCAACAGTAAAGCAACATGTTATACTTAAATCCACAGTCGCGGAAAAAGGCCAAGACTGTCAACAAAAGGTATATTTGTATGATGCCTGTACGGAAGGGAGATCGTTTCATTGACACAGCTGCTGATACGCACCTTTGTCAAGGATTATCAGAACAAGCAGGACCCCGCCGTCCGCCAGCGCTATGGCCGTCTGGCGGGCCTTGTGGGGGTGGTGTGCAATGTGCTGCTGTTTGCGGGCAAGCTGACGGTGGGCACCCTGTTCGGCTCCATCGCCATCACCGCCGACGCCGTCAACAACCTGTCCGACGCGTCCTCCAGCGTGGTCAGCCTGATCGGCTTCAAGCTGGCGGCCAAGGGCCCCGACGCCGAGCACCCCTACGGTCACGCCCGCTATGAGTACCTGGCGGGCCTGGCCGTCAGCACCATGATCATGGCCATCGGTCTGACCCTGCTGAAAGATTCGGCCGCCAAAGTGCTGCACCCCGAGCCGGTGGGATTCAGTCTGCTGACGGTGGCGGTCCTGTGCGCCTCCATCCTGGTCAAGATCTGGATGAGCTTTTTCAACCGGCGGGTGGGCCTCGCCATCGAGTCCGAGACCCTGATCGCCACGGCGGCCGACAGCCGCAACGATGTGATCTCCACCAGCGTGGTGCTGCTGTCGGCGGTGCTGTGCAATGCCACCGGCCTGGACGTCATCGACGGCGTCATGGGCGTGGGCGTGGCCGCCTTCATCCTGTGGTCGGGCTGGGGCCTGGTGCGGGACACCCTGAGCCCCCTGCTGGGGGAGACCCCCTCTCCGGAGCTGGTGGAGGAGCTGGAGAAGAAGGTGCTGTCCTACCCCCGGGTGCTGGGCGTGCACGACCTGATGGTCCACGACTATGGGCCGGGGCGGCAGTTCGCCTCGCTGCACGTGGAGTTCCCCACCGAAGTGGACCCCTTGGAGGCTCACGACCTGATCGACAACATCGAGCGGGATGTGCGGGAGGAAATGCACATCCTGCTGACCATCCACTACGACCCCATCGTCACCTCGGACGCCCGGGTGGGGGTGCTGCGGGCCCGGCTGAACCAGGAGGCCAAGGGCATCGACCCGGCCCTGTCCATCCACGACCTGCGGCTGGTGCCGGGGCCTACCCACACCAATGTGCTGTTTGACCTGGTGTTCCCGGCGGGGTATACCGGGGACGAAAAAGCGGTCCGGCAGAAGCTGGAGGACTTTGTGGCCGGCCAGGACCCGGCCTATATCTGCAAGATCAAGGTGGAGCAGAGCTATGTGGCTGCCCCGCCCGCCAAAAAGGGGGAAGCGTAAATGCTCAATGAGACTTACCGCCGGATGCTGGCGAACAAGAGCGTCATCCGGGAAACAGCCGCCTACGGCCACCAGCGGGCCGCCCAGATCGGCTATGAAAACGTCTTTGATTACTCGCTGGGCAATCCCAGCGTGCCCTGTCCGCCGGCGTTTACGGCGGCCATGCAGGATCTGCTGGCCCACGAGGACCCGGTGAGCCTCCACGGCTACTGCCCCAACCAGGGAGACCCGGGGTTCCGCATGGCCGCTGCCGCCCACCTGAAGGCCCATTTTGGCCTGCCCTATGAGCAGAAGCACATCTTTCCCACCACAGGGGCGGCAGGGGCCATTGCCCACGCCCTGCGGGCCGTCACGGCGCCCGGGGATGAGGTGCTCACCTTCGCGCCCTACTTCCCCGAGTATGGGCCTTATGTGGCGGGCACCGGCGCGGCCCTCAAGGTGGTGCCTGCCCAGCCCCCGGTGTTCCAGCCCAACCTCGAAGCCTTCGAGGCCATGCTGACCCCCCGGGTGACCGCCGTCCTGATCAACACCCCCAACAACCCCACCGGCGTGGTCTATTCGGCCCAGACCCTAGTGCAGATGGCGCAGATCCTCACCCAAAAGAGCCAGGCCTATGGCCATGTCATCTACCTGGTCAGCGACGAGCCCTATCGGGATATCGTCTTTGACGGCAAGACGGTGCCCTATCCGGCGTCCTTCTACCCCCACACCCTGACCTGCTTCTCCTTTTCCAAGAGCCTGAGCCTGCCCGGGGAGCGTCTGGGCTATGTGGCGGTGGCGCCCGGCTGCGAAGGGGCGGATGTGCTGGTGGATATGATGGTGCAGATCTCCCGGTTCACCGGGCACAACTGCCCGCCCAGCATCATCCAGAAGGCGGCGGCCCGCTGCCTGGAGGTGACCAGCGACCTGTCGGTGTACCAGACCAACATGGACATCCTCTACGATGCCCTGAAAAACCTGGGCTTTGCGGTGGAGCGCCCCGGCGGCACCTTCTATATCTTCCCCAGGGCGCTGGAAGCGGACGCCAACGCCTTCTGCCGCAAGGCCAGGGAATTCGACCTGCTGCTGGTGCCCAGCGATACCTTTGGGGTGCAGGGCTATGTCCGGCTGGCCTACTGCATCGAGACCGAAAAGGTGCGCCGCAGCCTGCCCGCCCTGGAGCGCCTGGCGGCTGCATATCAGTAAACGCTCCGTTTAAAACGGCGTGATAGATTACCGAGAGGAAGGGAATGAACCATGGAAAAGATCAAAATGACCACCCCCCTGGTGGAAATGGACGGCGATGAGATGACCCGCATCCTTTGGCGCAGCATCAAGGATGAGCTGATTTTGCCCTTTGTGGACCTCAAGACCGAGTATTACGATCTGGGCCTGCCCAACCGGGACGCCACCGGGGACCAGGTGACGATGGACGCGGCGCTGGCCAACAAGAAATACGGCGTGTCGGTCAAGTGCGCCACCATCACCCCCAACGCCCAGCGGATGGACGAGTACAAGCTGCACGAGATGTGGAAGAGCCCCAACGGCACCATCCGCGCCGTGCTGGACGGCACCGTCTTCCGGGCGCCCATCATGATCGACTGCATCAAGCCGGTGGTGCGCACCTGGAAAAAGCCCATCACCATCGCGCGTCACGCCTACGGCGACGTGTACAAGTGCACCGAATTCCGCGTGCCGGGTCCCGGCCGGGCCGAGCTGCGGTTCACCGGCGAGGACGGCGCTAAGCAGGAAGCGGTGATCTACGACTTCGAGTGCCCCGGCGTGCTGCAGGGCAGCTACAACAAGGATGATTCCATCGCCAGTTTTGCCCGCAGCTGCTTTGCCTATGCCCTGGATGCCGGGCAGGATCTGTGGTTCGGCGCCAAGGACACCATCTCCAAGAAATACGACCACACCTTCAAGGACATCTTCCAGGAGATCTACGACGCCGAATACAAGGACAAGTTCGAGGCTGCCGGCATCACCTACTTTTACAGCCTGATCGATGACATCGTGGCCCGGGTCATCCGCAGCGAGGGCGGCTTCATCTGGGCCTGCAAGAACTACGACGGCGATGTGATGAGCGACATGGTCTCCACCGCCTTCGGCTCCCTGGCCATGATGACCAGCGTCCTGGTCAGCCCCGACGGCAAATATGAGTACGAGGCCGCCCACGGCACCGTCACCCGCCACTACTACCGCTGGCTGAAGGGGGAAAAGACCTCCACCAACCCCATGGCCACCATTTTTGCCTGGACCGGCGCGTTGAAGAAGCGGGGCGAGCTGGACGGTCTGCCCGACCTGGTGGCCTTTGGCCAGGCGCTGGAGGAAGCCAGCCTCCAGACCCTGAACGAGGGCGTCATGACCAAGGACCTGTGCGCCCTGGCCGAGGGCATCACCCCCACCCCGGTGGACAGCGACAGCTTTATCAAGGCCATCCGCCAGCGTCTGGAAGCCAAGCTGGGCGCATAAGCAGAGCGGTCCGTTTTTGGATCCGGAATATACCCGGCCTGTGCGGGCGGGGCTGCCTTTTGCCGGGCAGCCCCGCTTTTTTTGCAAAAACTTGCCTTTGGCAAACTTTTCAGGTACAATAGGGGCAGTTGTCAACTTGCATGATATCCGAGACAGGATAGGAACAAGTTTTGCAAAACCTGCAAAAAGAAAGCCGAACGATAGGACGGATAGGAGGAAAGGACCTTTGAAACGACTGGTGATCGAGACGCCCCGCCAGTCCCAGCGGGTGCTGGAGGGGCTTTACCGGGATATGGAACGCCGGATCGCTTCCAGCCCTCTGGGGCTGTGCCCGGTGGATATGGCTCTGAACTTTCTGCGGCTGTGCCATGCCCAGACCTGCGGCAAGTGCGTGCCCTGCCGGGTGGGCCTGGGCCAGCTGACCCAGATGCTGGAGAACGTGCTGGACGGCGAGGGAGGCCCCGAGCTGATCGACTGCATCGAGAGCACCGCCCAGGTCATCCTGGACACGGCGGATTGCGCCATCGGTTATGAGGCGGCCCGGATGGTGCTGCAGGGAGTGCGCGGCTTCCGGGACGATTATGAGGAGCATCTGCTGCGGGGCCGCTGCATCTGCGGGCTGCAGCATTCGATCCCCTGTACGGTGGTCTGCCCGGCCCATGTGGACGTGCCCGGCTACATCGCCCTGGTCAAGGCCGGCCGGTATGAGGATGCCGTCCGCCTCATCCGCAAGGACAACCCCTTCCCGGCGGTGTGCGGCTATGTCTGCGAGCATCCCTGCGAGGCCCGCTGCCGCCGCCATATGGTGGATGACGCCGTCAACATCTGCGGCATCAAGCGGTACGCGGTGGACCACGCAGGGCCCATCGCCCCGCCTCCCTGCGCAGAGCCCACCGGCAAAAAGGTGGCCGTCGTGGGCGGCGGCCCCGGCGGCCTGACCGCGGCCTACTTCCTGACCCTGATGGGTCACCGGGCCGTGGTGTATGAGCAGCGCCACAAACTGGGCGGGATGCTGCGGTACGGCATCCCCGACTACCGCCTGCCCCCCAAGGTGCTGGACAAGGACATCCAGTACATCCTGGATGCCGGGGTGGAAGTGGTGCTGGACACCGAGGTGGGCGGCCCGGACCTGTCCCTGGAGCAGCTGAAGGCGCAGTATGACGCGGTGTATATCTCGATCGGCGCCCATGACGACAAAAAGCTGGGCATCGAAGGGGAGGACAGCCGCGGCGTGGTCAGCGCCGTGCGGATGCTGCGGGAGTGCGGCGAAGGGAACATCCCCGACCTGGCGGGCAAGCGGGTGGTGGTCATCGGGGGCGGCAACGTCGCCATGGATGCCACCCGCACCAGCCTGCGGCTGGGCGCCGCCCATGTCACCTGCGTGTACCGCCGCCGGGTGGAGGATATGACCGCCCTGCCGGAGGAGATCGACGAGGCCAAGGCCGAGGGGGGCGAGATCCTGCCCCTGCACGCCCCGGCCCGGATCGAGGCGGACGAGAACGGCCGGGTGGCGGCGCTGTGGGCCCAGCCCCAGATCATCGGGCGGGTGGGCTCGGACGGGCGCCCCGGCCCCAAGAAAGCCAACACCCCGCCGGTGCGCATCCCCTGCGACTATGTGATCGTGGCCATCGGCCAGGCCATCCATACCAAGCCCTTTGAGGCGGGCGGCATCGGCACCCGCTGGGGCGCCATCCACGCCGAGAGCTCGTCCTTTGTGCCGGGCAGCGGCAATGTCTTTGCCGGGGGCGACGCGGTGTCCGGGCCGGCCACCGTCATCCGCGCCGTGGCGGCCGGCAAGGTGGCGGCAGACAACATCGACAGCTTCCTGGGCTTCCATCACACCATCACGGTGGATGTGGACGTGCCCGCGCCCCATCTGACCAACAGCCCGGCCTGCGGGCGGGTCAACCTGAGCAGCCGCCACATCGCCCGGATCGCCGGGGATTTCGAGCTGGTCACCCAGGGGATGACCGAGGAGGAATGCCAGCAGGAGTGCGGCCGCTGCCTGCGGTGCGACCACTTTGGCTACGGCGTCTTTAAGGGAGGGAGAAACATCAAATGGTAACGCTGAAGATCGACAACAAGACCGTCTGCGTGCCCGAGGGGACCACCATCCTGGACGCGGCGCTGTCGGCGGGGGTGCACATCCCGCACCTGTGCTACCTGAAAGGGATCAACGAGATCGGCGCCTGCCGTCTGTGCTGCGTGGAGGTGGCGGGAGAGGAAAAGCTGATCCCCGCCTGCAACAACGTGGTATCGGAGGGGATGGTGGTGCGGACCACCAACGCCCGGGTGCGCCGGGCCCGCCGGACCAACCTGCAGCTGATCCTCAGCCGGCACGATGCCAAATGCGCCCTCTGCGTGCGCAGCGGCAACTGTGAATTGCAGACCCTGGCCAATGACCTGGGCCTGAGTGAGAACCCCTTCCAGGAGACCTTGCCCAGCGAAAAGCTGCGCCGGTGGGACCGCACCTTCCCTCTCATCCGGGACGCCACCAAGTGCATCGAGTGTATGCGCTGCATCCAGATCTGCGACAAGGTGCAGAGTTTGAACGTCTGGGATCTGGTGGCCACCGGCAGCCACACCCGCGTGAACGTATCGGACAACCGCACCATCCGCGAGGCGGACTGTTCGCTGTGCGGCCAGTGCATCACCCACTGTCCGGTGGGGGCCCTGCGGGAGCGGGACGATGTACAGGCGGTGCTGCGCGCCATCGAGGACCCCAACACGGTGACGGTGGTGCAGATCGCGCCGGCCGTCCGGACCGCCTGGGGCGAGGCCTTTGGGCTGGAGCCGGAGCAGGCCACCGTCAACCGGCTGGCCGGGGCATTGCGGCAGGTGGGCTTTGACTATGTGTTCGATACCAGCTATTCCGCCGACCTGACCATCATGGAGGAGAGCGCCGAGTTCCTGGACCGGCTGGGCAAAGGAGAGCTGGAGCAGTACCCCATGTTCACCAGCTGCTGCCCGGGCTGGGTGCGGTTCCTCAAGAGCCAGTTCCCCCAGCTGGTGGGGCAGCTGTCCACCGCCAAGAGCCCCCAGCAGATGTTCGGCGCGGTGGTCAAACACTGGTTCGCCAGGCAGATCAAGACGCCCCCCGAGCGGATCTGCTGCGTATCGGTGATGCCCTGCGTGGCCAAAAAGGCCGAGAGCGCCCTGTCCACCATGAAGAGCCCCAGCGGGCTGCCCGATGTGGACTATGTGCTGACCACCCGTGAGGTGGTGCGCCTGCTGCGGGCCGAGCACGTGCAGGTGGCCTCGGTGCTGGAGACCCCCTTCGACCGGCTGCTGGGAGATTACAGCGGCGCGGGCGTCATATTCGGCGCCACCGGCGGCGTGATGGAAGCCGCGTTGCGCACCGCTTACTACCGCGTGACCGGCCACAATCCCCGGCCCGATTCGTTCCGCAGCGTGCGGGAGGCCCGCCGGGGCGACAGCCGGGCCTGGCGGGAAGCCGAGTTCGAGATCGCGGACACCACCGTCCGGGTGGCTGTGGCCAGCGGCCTGGGCAATGCCAGGGCCCTGTGCGAGGCCATCCTGAAAGGGGAGGTGAAGGTCCAGTTCGTGGAGATCATGGCCTGCCCCGGCGGCTGCGCAGGGGGCGGCGGCCAGCCCATCCACTGCGACGACATCGAGCGGGCCCACGAGCGCGGCCAGGTGCTGTACGGGTTGGACCGTTCGAGCGCGGTGCGTTTCAGCCATGAGAACGCCGACGTGCTGGCCCTCTACCGGGACGAGCTGGACCAGCCCCTCAGCCACGAGGCCGAAGCCTGGCTACACACCGACCACTTTGCCTGGCAAATGCCGGACAGCCCTGCCGGCCGGTGAACAAAATACGATCGCGAATAAAAAGAAAGGGACAGCCCTGCGGGGCTGTCCTTTTTGTATGGGTCTTGTTTTCTGTCCACTCAGGAGTTCTTCATCACGATGTTCTCCACCTGGTCGGCGATCTCCTCGCAGGCGTCGGCGCACTTTTCCAGGTAGGTGTAGATCTCCTCCCAGGCCAGCACCTCGCGGATGTCCAGCTGGGTGACGTGCAGCTCGCGCATATTGGCGATGAACAGCCGGTCGCTCTCCTCTTCCAGGGAGTTGATCTTGATGATGTAATCCTTCAGCTTTTTGGAGTGCCTGAAGTCGGCGAACTCCTCCATCAGGTGGCACACTTCCTCGCAGCTGCGGATCACCACATCCAGCATATTCATGGCGCCGGTGCGGATGGACTGGATGTTGTGGATGTACAGCCGGATGCATACCTCCTCCAGCTTGTCCACCAGGGTGTCGATGCTGCCGCTCAGATCGGCGATGTCCTCCCGCTCGATGGGGGTGATGAAGGCCTTGGCCAGCTTGTCGGTCATGGCGTGGCGCTTTTTGTCGGCCGCGTGCTCGATCTCGTGCAGCTGGTCTGCCCACTGGGACATATGAGAGGGGTCAAAGCTGTGGAAGATCTCTTTCAGCAGCTGGGCGGCCTGGCTGGCGTACTGGGCGCACGCGATGAAATTGTCAAAATAAATGGCATCCTGCTTTTTCGACATATCCGTATTTCTCCTTTTTCTTATAACAGGCAGAGGGGGCTTACCAGATCTGCATAAAGATCTTGGCCATAACAAAGCTGATCAGGCCGCAGCCGGGGAAGGTGAAGATCCAGGTCAGCATCATATCCTTGACGACGCCGTAGTTGATGGCGGACAGCCGCTTGACGGCGCCCACGCCCATGATGGCGCTGGTCTTGGTGTGGGTGGTGGAAACGGGGATACCGAACAGGCTGGAGAACAGCAGGCAGGCGGCGCCGGCCAGGTCGGCACAGAAGCCCTGGTAACGCTCCAGCTTGACCATGTCCATGCCCACCGATTTGATGATCTTTTCACCGCCCACGCTGGTGCCCAGGGCCATCACCACGCTGCACAGCAGCATCAGCCAGACGGGGATCTCCATGCCGGCCACCGAGTTCTGGCCGTGGGAGAAGGCCAGGCCCAAGAACAGCACGCCGATGAACTTCTGGCCGTCCTGCGCGCCGTGCATGAAGCTCATGCCTGCGGCGCCGGCGATCTGGGCCACCCGGAAAAACCGGTTGGCGGCGCGCAGCTCGATGTTGCGGCACAGGATGGTGACCAGCTTGCAGATGAGCCAGCCGGAGGCGAAACCCAGCAGCAGGCTGAGGGCCAGACCGTACAGCACCTTGACCCACTCGTTGAAGTTGATGCCGCCCACGCCCCCCTGGATGGCGATGGCCGCGCCGGACAGGCCGGCGATCAGGCTGTGGCTCTCGCTGGTGGGGATGCCAAAGATGGAGGCGCCCACGCTGTATACCACGATGGAAAGCAGCGCTGCGCACAGGGCGATGAGGGCGCTGGAAGTGTCGGCGCCGAAATCCACCATGTTGCTGATGGTGGAGGCCACCGAGCTGTTGATCTGGGTCATGACAAAAACGCCCAGGAAGTTGAACAGGGCGCTCATCCAGATGGCCTGCCGCACACCGAGGCAGCGGGTGGTCACACAGGTGGCGATGGCGTTGGGGGCATCCGTCCAGCCGTTGACGAAGATGACACCCAGCGTGAACGCCACCGTGATGATCAGGATCGGGTTGCCGACCAGCTGACCCCAGAACGAGGTAAATGACAGATCCATAAAATTGATACAGACTCCTTTCGGCAGGTCCAGCGGGGCGATGCAGGCCGCAGTGCGGCCCGGAAAAGGCCCCGGGACAGAAAACGAAGCGCCCCTGTCGGGCCGAAGCCGCAAAACATCCAAGAGCTGAGATCTTTTGCATGAGCCCATGCACAAAAATCTTACATCTATTTTACTTGATTTATATTTGATTTGCAAGAATGATGTCGCATCATGGGTGTGAAGTGACAGAAAGAAACAAAAAAAGCAGCGGTAACACGTGTGAAACCGCTGCTTTTCTTGAGTGTTTTACCTAAGTTTTACGAACTTTTTACATTGCGGAACGTCTTTCGGGGGCGGACAGGTCAGGGCAGGAGGGCGTAATCCTCCGCGGAGACCGGCTCGCACCACTCATTGTGGCAATTCTGGCCGGGCACCTCGATGGCCACATGGGAGAACCAGCTGTCTTTGGCGGCGCCGTGCCAGTGCTTGACCCCCGCGGGGATGGACACTGCATCGCCGGGCTGCAGGGGCTGGGCGGGCTTGCCCCACTCCTGATACCAGCCGCGGCCGTCGGTGCACAGCAGGATCTGCCCGCCGCCCTGATCGGCGTGGTGGATGTGCCAGTTGTTGCGGCAGCCCGGTTCAAAGGTCACATTGGCGGCGAATACGCCGTTTTCGCCGGTGATGGGCTTGAGGTAGCTGTGGCCCACGAAATACTGCGCGTAGGCGTCGTTGGGCTGGCCCAGTCCGAAGAGGCCGCCGTGGGGCTCCTGGGCGGGCGCTGCGTCGGCCCAGACCTCTTTGGCCATCCGGAAGGCGGCCCATGCCTTGGGCCAGCCTGCGTAGAAGGCCGCGTGGGTGAGGATCTCAGCGATCTGGTCCCGGGTGATGCCGTTCTTTTTGGCGTTTTCCAGGTGATGCCGGAACGAGGTATCGGTAAGGCCCTGCGCCATCAGGGCCACCACCGTGATGAGGGAGCGGTCCCGCAGGGAGAGCTTGTCCTCCCGGCTCCACACTTCGCCGAACAGCACATCGTCGTTCAGCTGGGCAAATTTGGGGGCGAAATCCCCGAGCTGGTCCCGCCCTGCCGTCTGTTTGACTGCCATATGTTTCATTGCCTCCATTCGATGGTCTGACATAAAAGGAACTCTGCCGGCTTTATTGTACCCCCGCAGGGGCCAAAAGTCGAATGCTTATCCTGCATCGTCAAACATACGTCAGGGGAATAAAAGAGGCAGGGCGTGCACCCTGCCTAAAGCGGTCAGACGCTGGTTTTGATCTTGCGGGCGGGGAGCTTTGCTGTGGCGCTGCTGTCCAGGCTGACTTCCAGGGCCTCGCCGGCCTGGGCGATGTCCTGGGTCACAAGGGTGGTGCCCAGATCGGACAGGACGGTGGAGCGCACCGTGTCCAGCGTCAGGGTCTCCAGGGGGTCCTGGCGCATGGCGATGAGCAGGGAGGTGCCCCCGTACTCCACCGCGGCGGTCTGGCCGAATTCCAGCTGCATGAGGGTCTGGGTGTCCTCCTCCGAGAAGGAGCCCTGCATCTCGCTCAGGCTGATGAAGCTGTTGTTCATCTGGTCGGCGGCTTCCTCGGCGGTGATCTCGGTGCCCAGCACGGCGTAGATGTCGGGCAGGGCGGCGATCACGGCGTCGTCAAAGGTAGCGGGGGTGCTGTCCGCGATGGCCTGGCCGGCCAGGTCCAGCATCTGGGCGGTCTGTTCCTCGTCCGCAAAGGCGAAGGTGGACAGATTGTACAGCGGGACGGTGGTGTAGCGGATGTAGAGCATCTCGTTTTCCAGGTGGTCGGTCAGCTGCTCGTCGGTGAGAGGGGTCTCGCCCTCTGCGCCGTAGATCAGGTCCACCAGGGCGGCCTGCTTGAACAGGTTCTGCTCATAGCTGCGGAGAGTCTGCTCCCCGATGCCGTTGGCGGCGTAGAGGTCGCCGTAGTTCTCCAGCAGCTGGTCGGCATAGCTGTCGGCCTGGGCGGCCGCGTCGGGGTCCAGTTCGCCTCCCAGCTGGGCAAAGCGGTCCTCCACCGCCACATAGCGGCGCAGGTCCTCCAGGGTGGCGTCCGCCACAAAGTCACGGACGGTGACGCTCTCCCCGTCCTCGGTGGTGATGGTCTGGCCCAGGAAGGACCCGACGTTGGAGGGGTCCTGGTCCTCGCCGGCCAGCTGGGCGGCCTGCTGGTATGCGTCGAACTGGGCCAGCAGGTACAGGCCCGAAGAGATCTCCTGGCCGCCGATGGTCCCCACCGTGTCGGGGGTGGAGATGGTGCAGCCTGCCAGGGAGAAGCAGAGCGCCAGCGCGCTGGCCAGCGCAAGAAGTTTCCGTTTCATGTGATAGCTCCTTTGATTGTATTTGAGCGGGAGAATGCATCCAGTATAAACCGGAGGCGGTGCGGCGTCAAGACGTTGGGGGCGGGGCAGCGGGCTTTTTGTCCCGGATGGAGGCCATGGCCTGGAGCAGCTGCTGCAGCAGTTCCAGCGGCTTTTCCTCCCCCCGCAGCGTGACCGACAGGTAGGGCTTGGCCCCGGCGCCGGCGGTGACCCGGCCTCCGAAGGCGGTGAGCAGCCCGCGGATCATGGGCAGCTCCAGCGTCTCCAGCGAGAGGGTCAGCAGGTCCTTTTTCTGGGTGACCTCGTATACCCCCACCGAGGCGGCCAGCACCCGCACCAGGGAGACGTTGACCAGGTCGCTGACCGAAGCGGGCGGGTCGCCGTAGCGGTCGATCAGTTCATCCAGCACGTCGGCGGCGTCGGCAGGGCTCTGGATGGCGGCGATGCGGCGGTAAGCCTCGATCCGGCCGGGGCCGTCGGGGATGTACCGCTCGGGGATATAGGCGTCCACCCGCAGGTCCACCAGACACTCGCTCTTGTCCCGCTGCACGGGTTCGCCCCGGGCGGCGGCGATGGCCTGGTTGAGCATCTTCATATAGAGGTCATAGCCCACCGCCTCCATGTGGCCGTGCTGGCTGTGGCCCAGCAGGTTGCCCGCGCCCCGGATCTGCAGGTCCCGCATGGCGATGCGGAAGCCCGAACCGAAGGCGGTGAACTCCCGGATGGCGCTCAGCCGCTTTTGGGCCACGTCGGAGAGGGTCTTGTCCCGGCGGAAGGTGAAATAGGCGTAGGCCTTCCGGCCGCTGCGCCCCACCCGGCCCCGCAGCTGGTACAGCTGGGCCAGGCCCATCCGGTCGGCGTCCTCGATGATCAGGGTGTTGCAGTTGCGCACGTCGATGCCGGTCTCGATGAGGGTGGTGCACACCAGCACGTCCAGTTCCCCGTTGAGCAGTTTCTGCCAGACGGGGTTCAGCTCATCCTCGGTCATTTTGCCGTGGGCGATGCCCACCCGGGCCCGGGGCGCCATCTGCTGCACCCGGGCGGCGGTGGCCTCGATGTTGTCCACCCGGTTGTGCAGGTAGTACACCTGCCCGCCCCGGGCCAGCTCCTTGCGGATGGCCTCGGCCAGGATCACTTGGTTGTACTCCAGCACGAAGGTCTCCACCGGCTGCCGTTCAAAGGGCGGCTCCTCGATGGTGGACATATCCCGGATGCCGCTCATGGCCATGCTGAGGGTGCGGGGGATGGGGGTGGCGGACAGGGTCAGCATATCCACCCCGATGAAGGTCTCCTTCAATTTTTCCTTGTGGCGCACCCCGAAGCGCTGTTCCTCGTCGATGATGACCAGGCCCAGGTCGTGGAACCGCACGTCCTTGGACAGCAGCCGGTGGGTGCCCACGATGATGTCCACGCTCCCGGCCTGCAGGCCCCGCAGGGCCTCTTTCTGCTGCTTGGCGGTGCGGAACCGGCTGAGCAGCTCCACCCTGACCGGGAACGCCTCCATCCGGGACAGGATGGTGTTGTAGTGCTGCCAGGCCAGCAGGGTGGTGGGGGCCAGCAGGGCGCACTGTTTGCCCCCCATGATGCACTTGAAGGCGGCCCGCAGGGCCACCTCGGTCTTGCCTACGCCCACGTCGCCGCACAGCAGCCGGTCCATGGGCCAGGGGTGCTCCATGTCGTTCTTGATCTCGGCGGTGGCGGCCAGCTGGTCCTCGGTCTCGTCGTACTCGAAGCGGGCCTCGAAGTCCTGCTGCCATTCGCCGTCGGCGGGGAAGGCGAAACCCTTGGCCTGCTTGCGCCGGGCATAGAGCTGGATCAGCTCCTGGGCCATCTCCTCGGTGGCCTTCTTGACCCGGGCCCGGGTGCGCTGCCACTCGCCGCCGCCCAGCTTGGCCAGCTTGACCTTGTCCTCATCCCCGGGGGGCGTGTAGCGGCTGAGCAGGTCCAGCTGGGTCACCGGCACATACAGCACGTCCGAGCCGGAATACTGGACCTTGAGATAATCCTTGGTGGTGCCCTGCACCTCCAGCCGCTGGATGCCGGCATACATACCGATGCCGTGGCTCTGGTGCACCACATAGTCCCCCGGCTTGACGTCGGCCAGGCTGGAGAGGGCGTCCTTGTTCTTTTTGCGCTTGCGGGCCTGGGCCTCGCCCTCGTCCAGGCCATGGCGGCGGCTGGTGAGGACGGCGCACCGGGCGAAGGGCAGGGTGCATCCGGCGTTCAGGTGGCCGGGCAGCACCTGCACCAGCCCCGGGGCCGGGCGGATGTCCCGGCTCATGCTGACGGAATAGCCCTTGTCGGCCAGGTCCCGGGTGAGGGCGGCGGCGCCTTTGGGGGTGCCGCAGTAGAGGGTGACCGCATACCCCTGCTGGACCAGGGGGTCCAGGTCCTCCAGCAGGCTGCGCAGCTCCCCGTTCCAGCCGGGAGAGGCGTGGGCCTCGGCGTTGATGAGGTCCTTGAGCTGGAACTCGTTCATCCCCCGCAGGAAGTTTTCGCACAGGAGGGTGGGCAGCCGGCCCGCGGCGATGACCAGGTCGTCCATGGTCTGGTACAGCACGTCCAGGCCGGGGCAGATCACCCCTTCTTCCAGCAGGCCGGTCAGCTCCTCGCTGCGGCGGTACTGGGCGGCCTTCTGGGCGTCCCGGATGCCGCCCACCTCGTCCAGCAGGAGCAGGGGAGCGTCCATGTGGTCCAGCAGGGTGGCGGGGGTGGGATACCGCAGGCCGTAGTATTTGTCCATAGCCTCGGGCATCAGCCCGGCGTCCAGCTGGTCCAGGTCGTGGGCCATGGCCTTTTCCAGGGCAGCGCGGTGCTTGCCCCGGGCCTTTTTGATGGCCTGGCGCAGGGCGCCGGCGGTCTCGGCGGTGCTGCCGAACAGCACCTCCCGGGCAGGGGAGAGGTAGATCTTTTGCAGTGAGGCGTCCCGGCGCTGGCTCATCAGATCAAAGGAGGAGATGGAATCGATCTCATCGTCCCAAAACTCCAGCCGGGCCGGAGACTGCATATCCGGAGGGAAGATGTCCACGATGTCGCCCCGGACGCTGAACTGGCCCGGGCCCTCCACCTGGGAGCGGCGGACATAGCCCGCGGCGAACAGACGCTGCACCAGCCCTTCCCGGGAGAACTGCATCCCCGGCTTGAGGGTGAGGGTGTTGGCCATGAACTCGGCCCGGGGGACGGTGTATTGCAGCAGGGCCTCCACCGGGACGCAGACGGCGGCCAGCCGCCCCCCTGCCAGGGCGCCCAGCACCGACAGCCGGCGGTATTCGTATTCCCGGCCGGCGCCCTCCACCGGGCGGAGCATGAAGTCCCGCGGGGGAAAGACGTCTGCCGCCACGCCCAGCGCCTTCAGGTCCTCGGCAAAGTGGGTGGCCTCGGCCTCGCCGGGGGTCACGATGCACAAGGGGCGGCCCAGGTCCCGGGCCAGCAGTCCATAGACCAGGGCGCGTCCGGCGGGGGGCAGGCCGAACAGGGCGGCCGGGCCCGGAGAGGCCAGGGCGGCGGCGATCTTTTGGTATTCAGGGGTCTGTTTCAGCAGGGCCTCGTACATATACGTTCACCTCACAGTCTGCGGGCGGTCAGCGGTTGTAGCGGTTTTGCGCCTCCCCCAGCTTGCCGTCCATGATGAGGCGGGCGGCTGCCTCGATGTCGGGGCGGCGGCCGGCCACAGCCTTGGCCTCCTCCTCCGAAAAGCGGCCCAGCACCCAGTCGGCCAGGTCGTAGTCGGGGCGGGGCTTTTCCCCCACGCCGATGCGGATGCGGGGAAAGGCCTCGGTGCCCAGCCGGGCGATGATGCTCTTGAGGCCATTGTGCCCCCCGGCCGAGCCGGAGGGCCGGATGCGCAGCTTGCCGGGGGCCTGGGTGATGTCGTCGCACAGGACGATGACGTGGCCGGCCGGGATCTTGAAAAAGGATGCCAGGGGGGCAATGGAGTCCCCCGACAGATTCATATAGGTGAGGGGTTTGAGCAGGCAGACCTTGTGGCCGCCCACTTCCCCCTGGCCCCACAGCCCCTGGAACTTGGCCTTGGTGACCGGGATCTCCCACTTGCCGGCCAGGTAGTCCAGAGCGGCGAACCCGGCGTTGTGGCGGGTGCCCTCGTATTTGGCCTCGGGGTTGCCCAGGCCGGCGATCAGCCAGATGTCGTTTGTTGTCATAAAGCGTTTCCGTTCGTGTGTCGTTCGTTTGGGCAGACAAAAAGGGAACCGGGCTGCGCGCCGCGCAGCCGCAGATCCCCCTTTGTCCTGCGGTGGATGGGCGTTCAGTCCTGCCGGGCCTGTTCGTCGGCCAGCTGCTGGGCTTCCAGCCGCTGTTTCTTCTGGATATAGGCCTCCATTTTGGGCACGGCCCAGCCCTCGACGTTGGCCTGGCGGCCCCGCTCGATGGCCAGGGCCCCCGCGGGCACATCCTGGGTGACGGTGCTGCCGGCGGCGGTGTAGGCGCCGTCCCCCACCGAGACGGGGGCGACGAGGTTGGTGTTGCAGCCGATGAAGCAGTAGTCCCCGATGGTGGTGCGGTATTTGGACTGGCCGTCGTAGTTGCAGGTGACGGTGCCGCAGCCGAAGTTGCAGTATTTGCCTACGTCGCTGTCCCCGATGTAGGTCAGGTGGCTGACGGTGTTGCCCCGGGCAAAGTGGGAGTTCTTGGTCTCCACATAGGCGCCCAGGTGGACGCCGTAATCGGTGGCGGTGCCCGCCCGCACATGGGTGAAGGGCCCGATGGCATTGTGGGGCCCGATGCAGGAGGAGTAGACCTGGCTGGCGTTGACGGTGGTGCCCTCGCCGACCTGGCTGTCCTCGATCAGGCTGTTGGGGCCGATGACGCAGCCGGGGCCGATGACGGTGGACCCCCGCAGGATGGTGCCGGGCAGGATGCGGGCCCCCGGTGCGATCTGGACGGTGTCCTCGATGACCACGGTGGTGCTGTCGATCAGGACCCCGTTGGCGATATGCCGCAGCAGGATCTCCATGCGGGCCTGCTCGGCGGCTTCCAGCGCGGCGCGTGCGGCGCACAGCGCCTGGGTGTTGTCTTTCATATCAAAAGGCCTCCTTACAATGAGCGAAAAAGGGACCTTGCACCCTCCGCCCGGCCGGCCATGACCGGCCGCCGGAGGAGGATGGGACGGCCCCGGAAAGGAACATCCGAACCTATCCCAGTTTATATTAACGTAAAAGCTGCATTTTTTCAAGGGAAATGCACAAATTTATTGATACAAAATCGGCAGATTTTAGTCCCGAACAGCTGGATTTTGTGCGCTTAGTCTGGTATAATATTTTCGCATGCAGTGAACGTTACACAAAAAACGAACAATGGGTATGCCCCGGGCTGTAAGGGCCCGGGCCGAATCAAAACGGGAGGTAAATGAATCCATGAGCAAAAAGTATCTCTACTACTTCAGCGAGGGAAATGAAGCCTTCGGCGGCGACAAGACCACGATGAAGAACATCCTGGGCGGCAAGGGCTCCGGTCTGGCTGAGATGACCGCGGCCGGCATGCCGGTGCCCCAGGGCTTCACCATCACCACCGAGGCCTGCACCCAGTACTATGCCGACGGCCGTCAGATCAACGACGAGATCACCGCTGACATCTTCGAGCACGTCAAGGGCCTGGAGAAGATCACCGGCAAGACCTTCGGCGACAACTCCAACCCCCTGCTGGTGTCGGTCCGTTCGGGCGCACGTCAGTCCATGCCCGGCATGATGGACACCATCCTGAACCTGGGCCTGAACGATGAGGCCGTGGAGGGTCTGGCCAAGAAGACCAACAACCCCCGCTTTGCCTACGACTGCTACCGCCGTTTCGTCCAGATGTTCGCGGACGTGGTCATGATGGTCCCCAAGAGCCTGTTCGAGGTGGAGATCGACAAGATGAAGGAGGCCAAGGGCTACAAGTCCGACGCCGACCTGACTGCCGACGACCTGAAGGAACTGGTGGGTGTCTTCAAGAAGATCTATGAGGACAACGAGGGCCGTCCCTTCCCCCAGGATCCCAACGAGCAGCTGATCGAGGCGGTCAAGGCCGTGTTCCGCAGCTGGGATAACCCCCGTGCCAACGTTTACCGCAAGATGAACGAGATCCCCTACGAGTGGGGCACCGCTGTCAACGTGCAGCAGATGGCCTTCGGCAACTCGGGCGACCGCTCGGGCACCGGCGTGGCCTTCACCCGTGACCCCGCCACCGGCGCCAAGAAGCTGATGGGCGAGTACCTGATCAACGCCCAGGGCGAGGACGTCGTGGCCGGCGTGCGCACTCCCTTCCCCATCAGCCACCTGCAGGAGCAGATGCCCGAGGTGTACGAGGAGTTCGTCAACATCGCCAACCGTCTGGAGAAGTACTTCCGCGATATGCAGGACATGGAGTTCACCATCGAGGACGGCCACCTGTATATGCTGCAGACCCGCAACGGCAAGCGCACCGCACAGGCTGCTCTGCAGATCGCCTGCGACCTGGTGGACGAGGGCATGATCACCGAGCGCGAGGCTGTGCTGCGCGTGGAGCCCAAGCAGCTGGACACCCTGCTGCATCCCCAGTTCGATGCCGCTGCCCTGAAGGCCGCTGAGGTCGTGGGCAAGGGCCTGGCTGCTTCTCCCGGTTCCGCCTGCGGCCAGATCGTCTTCTCCGCCGAGGAGGCCGAGGAGATGGTCAAGTCCGGCAAGATGAAGAAGGTCGTCCTGGTCCGTCTGGAGACTTCCCCCGAGGATATCGTGGGCATGCAGGTCTCTCAGGGCATCCTGACCGTCCGCGGCGGCATGACCAGCCACGCTGCCGTTGTGGCCCGCGGCATGGGCACCTGCTGCGTTTCCGGCTGCGGCAACGACAACGACGTCAAGATCGACGAGGAGGCCAAGACCTTCGAGCTGAACGGCCACAAGTTCGTCAGCGGCGACTGGATCTCCATCGACGGCTCCACCGGCAACATCTACGCCGAGCAGATCCCCACCGTGGCTGCTACCGGCAACAAGAACTTCAACCGCTTCATGGGCTGGGCTGACGCTGCCCGCCAGATGCTGGTCATGACCAACGCCGACAACCCCCGCGACGCACAGCAGGCTGTGGACATGGGCGCTGAGGGCATCGGCCTGTGCCGTACCGAGCATATGTTCTTCGCGGAGGACCGCATCAAGGCTGTCCGCGAGATGATCTGCGCCCGCACCGTTGAGGAGCGCGAGGCTGCTCTGGCCAAGGTCGAGCCCTATCAGCAGAGCGACTTTGAGGCCATGTACCGCATCATGGGCGAGCGTCCCATGACCATCCGTTACCTGGATCCTCCTCTGCACGAGTTCCTGCCCAGCAAGGAAGAGGACATCGCCGAGCTGGCCAAGGATATGGGCATGAGCTTCGAGGAGCTGAAGAACGTGGTGGAGAGCCTGCATGAGTTCAACCCCATGATGGGCCACCGCGGCTGCCGTCTGGCTGTCACCTACCCCGAGATCGCTGTCATGCAGACCCGTGCCGTCATCAAGGCTGCCCTGAAGGTCAGCGCTGAGACCGGCAAGATGATCACTCCGCACATCATGATCCCCCTGGTGGGCGAGGTCAAGGAGCTGAAGTTCGTCAAGGACGTCGTGGTCAAGACCGCTGACGAGCTGATCGCTGAGGCTGGCGTGGACATGAAGTACCAGGTCGGCACCATGATCGAGATCCCCCGCGCCGCTCTGACTGCCGGTGAGATCGCCAAGGAAGCCGAGTTCTTCAGCTTCGGCACCAACGACCTGACCCAGATGACCTTCGGCTTCAGCCGTGACGACGCTGCCAAGTTCCTGGGCGCTTACTACGATCACAAGATCTACGAGAGCGATCCGTTCCAGCACCTGGATCAGGTGGGCGTTGGCAAGCTGGTCAAGATGGCCGCTACCGACGGCCGCGCCACCCGCCCCGACATCGGCCTGGGCATCTGCGGTGAGCACGGCGGCGATCCTTCCTCCATCGAGTTCTGCCACAACATCGGCCTGGACT
Source organism: Faecalibacterium sp. An58 (assembly GCF_002161515.1). NCBI lineage: Bacteria > Bacillati > Bacillota > Clostridia > Eubacteriales > Oscillospiraceae > Faecalibacterium > Faecalibacterium sp. An58. The sequence continues at coordinate 5,530 of NZ_NFHX01000016.1, read as the reverse complement.
ACGTGAGCTGCTCGCCCTACCGTGTGCCCATCGCCCGTCTGGCCGCCGCTCAGGCTGCAATTAAAAACCCGAGGAAATAAGAGCTATCTTTCCTTCGACCATAATTTGACGTTTTGTGAGGCTTCTGCCTGGTGCAAACGGGCTGATTATCCATTTCGTCACAGTTCCTGGAAGGATATGACCCTCTCGGTCAACCTGGATTTGAATTAAAATCTCAGACGGAGGCAGTGAAAGCTGCCTCCGTTTTGATTTGTCCCGATAAGCGTTTGCGTGTTTCAAAACCCGCAGACGCTTTTTTATTTTGTCCACAACCAAAAGACGGCGAAAGCCAGGAGGTGCGCGTATGGGTGATTTCTTTTACGGCGAACAGGCAAACATCTTTTCTTTCTACCGGTTCCCCAAGGCGCTATTTACCGATAGCCGCTTCCGGGGGATTTCGGTGGAGGCCAAGGTCCTCTATGGTCTCCTGCTGGACCGGATGGGGCTCTCGGTGAAGAACGGGTGGAAGGATGAAGAAGGGAGGGTATATATCATTTTCACGGTGGAGGCCATCATGGAGCATCTGGGATGCAGCAACAAAAAAGCGGTGGGCCTGCTGCGGGAGCTGGACGAGAAGGCCGGCCTGATCGAGCGCAGGCGGCAGGGCCAGGGCCGGCCCAGCCTGATCTATGTGAAGACCTTCATGGATGCCCTAGGATGACGATTCTGGAAGTGTCGGAAGTTCACTTCCGGCGGTGTAGGTTTTACACTTCCAGAAGTGTAGAATCTACACTCTAATAAGAATGATAGAACCATACAGAGTAGAACGAGAATGATCCTTTCCTTTCCGGGCGGGGGAGGCCGGAACCAACCAATTTCACGACTCTGGGCAGATGCCCGGAGCCTTGTTTTTCACAGGAGGTGACGCCCTATGTTGAAAAAGAAGCTGGAGACTGCTGCACAGGGAGAACAGATTCAACAGGTCCCTGTGGCAGAACTCCACCCCTTCAAAGATCATCCCTTTAAGGTGCTGGACGATGAAGCCATGCTGAAAACAGTGGAGAGCATGGCCCGGTTCGGCGTATTGAATCCGCTGATTGTCCGCCCCCGGGCGGAAGGTGGCTATGAGATCATCTCAGGCCACCGGCGGCAGCACGCAGCCCAGCTGGCGGGCCTGAAAACTCTGCCGGTCATTGTCCGCCAGCTGGACGACGATCAGGCCATTTTGCAGATGGTGGAAAGCAATCTGCAGCGGGAAACCATCCGCCCCAGTGAACGGGCCTTCGCCTACAAGATGAAGATGGAAGTCCTGAAACACCAGGGAGCCAGGACGGATTTAACTTTGAGCCAAGTTGGCGAGAAGTTATGGAGTGTGACACAAGTAGGGGCCGCGGCCCAGGAGAGTGAGCGCCAGGTTCACCGCTATATCCGTCTCACCCACCTGATTCCCGAACTGCTGGAACTGGTAGACCAAAAGAAAATTTCCTTCAATCCCGCTGTGGAGCTGTCCTATCTGACAGCTGCCGAACAGCGGGATTTTTTGCAGGCCATGGAGGACAGCAAGCACCCGCCGTCCCTATCCCAAGCCCAACGTATTAAGAAACTGAGCAAGGCAGGTGAGTGCAGCTATGATGCCATTCTGGATATCATGAAGAACGCCCAGCTGGATCGGCTGACCCTGAAAAACGAAGCCATCCGGAAATACTTTCCGAGATCCTACACCCCGCGCCAGATGGAGGAAACCATTGTAAGGCTTTTGGAGCAGTGGCACAGGAAGCGCCAACGCAGCCAGGAGCGCTGAAACAGAAGCCGCGACATCCTTCCTTTCCACACAGCGGCCCTGCTATAATGAAGCCGAAAGAAGGCAGCAGCAAAACAGAAAGGAGCAGACTATGAAAGAACTGAGACAAACCATCCAGGAACACGGCATCCGGTATCAGTTGGAAGGAGATTATTATCTCCCGGTTCTGGAACTGCCGGAAGAAAACCGCCTCATTGGCCGCTGGGGGCGGCTCCATAAAGCGTATTTGAAAAATCACAGACCGGTCCTGTATCAGTCACTGCTTTTGTCCGGGAAGCTTTATACAGTGCTGGCTGACCTGAATGAGCAGGCGACTGAACGGTGCAGCTGTATTATCCGGCAGATGGCAGAAGCTGAAGGCATCACCGAGGAACTGAAAGCAAATGACCCTATGTGCTGGGTGCAGGCGATGAACTCCATCCGCAGCCGGGCGGAGGAGATCATCCAAGTCGAGATAATTTACTGTTGAAGGGGAGGGCAGAGCAATGATTCTGGAAGCGATTTATAACGGAGACTTTTACCCCAGCGAAACAGTTGTGCCGAAGTCCGAAAAGTACCGGAACGCACTGAGAGCCTGCGAGAAGATTATGGACCAGTTGGCCCAGAAGCTGACAAAGGAGGACTACGACCTGGTGGAAACGCTCCTGGATCAATCCTCCATCGCCCAGTGCGAGGAAAGCGAGTGCCACTTCAAGGTCGGCTTCTCGGCGGGGCTGCTGGTGCAGCAGGAGGCAGAAAAACAGATCCAAACGAAGAGCTATGATGAGTGACGCAAAAGCGGCAGGTGCTTCGGTGAGAAGTGCCTGCCGCTTTTATTGTATTAGCAAGGAAACATAAAAATGGGAAAACTTCTCCGCTCCAAAAATTCAAGTTATTTGTAATATGATTGATGATTTTGCGATAAAATTACAAAATCGTTGAATAATTCTACTGGCTTTGGTATAATGTTGATATAAATTGTGCGTTAGTTGCAGAATGGGGGATAGACATATGCTGCTTGAATTTCGAGCAAAAAATTTCAAAACTTACCGGCAAGAGTTAGTTTTTTCCATGAAGCCGGTTCCTAAGCAAAAAGAATTGAACTATAGCATTCTCAAAGAAAAAGTGGGACGTAGCACCTATAAGGCACTGAGTTCAGCAGTGATATATGGACCAAATGCAGCGGGTAAGACCAACATAATGGGAGCAATGGATTGTTTTAAATGTATCGTTCTACGTGGAAATCTTCACAATGACGAAAAGCTAGCGTCTCCGAATGTGTCGGCATATCAGCTTGAGTTAATTCCGAATAATACTTTAACTAAATCTGAACCTGTTGAATTTGCAGTCGAGTTTGTAGATGATGGATTGCATATTTCGTACTCATTTAAAGCAGATCTAGGAAACTTTTTGCAAGCGGATTATCCTCGCAAAGTAACATCTGAGCAGTTAATTGTTAACAATGCAAGTGTTTTTGTACGGGAAAATAGCGGTCAACTAAAAATTGGAAATTTAAAGGGAATTAAACATGATTTTGCACCTGCTGTATGTGATAATTTAGAAAGTGCAAAAGCTTTAGCAGAAGGTAATCTCGCATCAGACGAGCTATTTTTAATGAATGGCTTTAAGACAATTTTTGCACCACACCTTGTTGCTCGTATAACTGATTGGCTCAAGAAAAAATTTATGATTGTATATCGTGCCGATGCAATTAGTGCAATACACCGTATAGGTCAGAAAAAGGACACTCTGTATGTAGATCGTTCGATAACTGATGCGGCGCGGCAATTTGGAGTGAATGGAAATCAACTTGGGTATGTAATACGTAGTGAGGGTGAAGAGCCTGTTCTTTGTTCAGTATTTGATAATCCGAGAAAAAAATCAGCGCGAGTATTGTCGGCAGAGATATTTGAGTCCTATGGAACGATACGTTTTATTAATCTTTTCCCTATAGTGGCCGGTGCATTAGTTAACGGAGGAACGCTAGTAGTAGATGAATTTGATGCTTCTATTCATCCTATGGCGATTATGAGTTTGGTGAATATTTTTCATAATGATGAAATAAATATTCATCATGCGCAGCTTATATTTAATACGCATAATCCGATTTTTTTGAATTCAAACCTTTATCGCCGTGATGAAATTAAATTTGTAGAACGAGATGAAACTACTCATACGAGTATTCAATATTCATTGGGAGATTTTGGAACTGCTAGTCCTTCTGGTGTTCGTAAAGGTGAGGATTATTTAAAGAATTATTTTGTAGATAGGTATGGAGCAATTCGTGATGTGGACTTTTCTCCTATTTTCCGTCAGATTATAAAAGGTGAACAGGCGGAGGATCAGGATGAAAGTTAAAACGGGAAAGACTTTTTATTTTTCTGTTGAAGGACAAACTGAAAAATTATATCTTCAATGGCTTCAACAAGTTATTAATCAGGCAATGGAGCAACGTTCAATTCCAAATCCAAATGTTAAATTCCAAGTCAAAATTGAAAAAAATCCAGTATCTTATGTTAAGAATATTGTAAGTGTTGATAAGATTGTAGTAACGCATGTGTTTGACTATGAAAGCGAAGATGAAGAACATGTTAAACAGTTTCGAGACACACTAGACAAAATGAAAAAAGCTTCTACACTAGGTAAGAAAATAAAATACCAGATGGGATATTCAAATTTTACCTTTGAATTATGGATGATTTTGCATAAAATGGAGTGCAACGTCTCCTTGGCGCATCGTAAGAAGTATCTCCAACCACTTAATCAGGCGTATGGAACACAATTTCAAAGCTTGGATGAGTATAAGCAAGAAGATAACTTTAAAAGATTGCTTGAATCGCTAGATCTGGATAATGTATGCGAAGCAATTCGACGTGCCAAGCAAATTATGGAAGAAAATGCAAATCGGCGATATAGGCTCCAAAAGTATAAGGGATTTGAATACTATAATGAGAATCCATCCCTTTCATTACATATAATTATTGAAAAAATTCTAAAAGATTGTGGACTAATGTAAAGGTGAAATGGAGTACAGATATAGTGGTGGATTGCATTCATTTAAAAAGTGACCATTGAAGCATTCATATCCTTTGCAGCTATAAATGGCTTACTAAATGCCAAAGGAATCAAGATTCTCTGCAAGCAATCATGAAATGGGGAAAGGAGAATTGTGGCGTTCCATTACAAATTCGTGAAGTTTAGAATGTGGCTCTAGTGAGTAATTCATATCAGTGGCAGCGAATGCCATGCTTGAAAAGTTTGTGCTTTTATGATTGTGTTTTTTAGTTTTAAGGTTTTCGTTATCTAGTTGCGGCAAGCAATGCGTCTGGCTATCCACTCTGCCAGATGCCGCTTGTTGGGGCTCCCCCAAACCCCAGTATACGCAGAAAGTATTCTGCGGCTGCGCGTTCAGAGAACGCTTTTTCTGCATCTAAGAATCTTGAAAATCACCTGATTCAAAAAAGAGTCAGGTGATTTTTTGTTCAATGAGAAGAAGTATCATTTGATTTGTCGCCTCCTCACATAAAATTCAATTCCAAAAGTTTTAGATCACGATATGTTACGCTGGATGTTATGTGGTGCATAGTTCTATGCTAACTTAAGAAAACTTCTTGCCATATTATGAAATTTTAATTATACTGAAGATACGATACTGTTAGCGTTCAGCTGAAAAAACCATTTGGGGTTCAATAGAAATCACCAATTCCGGATCAACAGAAAAAGCCATTACCCCAAACCTTTCAAATCCTTTATACTGAACGGTGACCAAAC
>NZ_NFHX01000015.1:0-55834 GCF_002161515.1 Faecalibacterium sp. An58 | reverse complement strand
ACGATGCTCCGCAGCTCCACCATCCCCTTGACCCGCTCCTTTGCGTCGCCGCTCAGCTCCACTGGCGTCATGACCGAATTTTCGCGGTAGTAAACTTCGCCGTCCACCACCGTATAGGAAAAATTCTTGACGTTCGGGTCGGCGGGCAGAATGTGAGAAGCGCCCTCGTCCAGCTCGGTGTTCACTCGCTCCATTGCCTCATATCTGCCGTTGATATGGGCCATCGCGCTTTTAAGCTGTTCGGCCAGGTCGGACCCCTCGATAGGATTGACCGTCACGTCCTCCCGGCCATACTGGGTGCTTTCGGCAGAAAGTTCACCCAGCACCATGTCCGGGTGATCCACAAAATACTGGTTGATGGTGTAACCTTCGGGCGTTTGGCCTACCTGCACCCACTCTGGTTCCCGGTCGATGGGCCGCTCCAGCTTCTGCAAAAAGAGGATATCGGAAACGACTTCCGTCCCTGCATTGGCTTTGAAAGCGTTGTTGGGCAGCCGCACCGCGCCCAGCAGGTCGGCCCGCTGGGCCAGGTACTTGCGGGCAGTGCTGTCCTTGGAGTCCATGGTGAAACGGCTGGTGACAAGAGCCACCACGCCGCCCGGCCGCACTTGATCAAGCGCTTTCGCAAAGAAATAGTTGTGGATGGAAAAGCCAAGGTTGTTGTAGGCTTTGTCGTTAACCTTGTAGTTTCCAAAAGGCACATTGCCCACGGCGAGGTCGTAGAAGTCCCGCTGGCTGGTGGTCTCGAAGCCTGCTACCGTGATATTGGCCTCCGGGTACAGCTGCCGGGCGATGCGTCCCGTGATGCTGTCCAGCTCGACGCCATACAGGCGGCTGCCCTGCATAGACTCCGGTAGCATTCCGAAGAAATTGCCCACGCCGCAGGAGGGTTCCAGGATATTGCCAGTAGTGAAACCTATCTGTTCCACCGCGTCATAGATGGCGCGGATCACGGTCGGGCTGGTGTAGTGGGCGTTCAGAGTGCTGGCCCGGGCGGCGGCATACTCGTCCTCTGAGAGCAGACCTTTCAGCTCCTTATACTCCTTGGCCCAGCTGTCCTTGTCCGGGTCGAAAGCGTCCGCCAGTCCGCCCCAGCCGACGTACTGGGACAGGATTTCCTGTTCTTCCGGGGTAGCGCTGCGGCCTTCCGCCTCAATGGCAAGCAGGGTGCGGATGGCCTCGATGTTGCGGGCAAACTTCTGCTTGGGCCCGCCCTCGCCCAAGTGCTCGTCGGTGATGCGGAAGTTCCGGGCAGGCGGGGCAGAAATCTGTGGTTCGGGATTCTCGATGTGAAGTTTCTCGACCACAATGTCATAGGGCAGATTATTTTTGCCGGCGGGGTAAAAGGCTGCTGGCTCAGAGGTCAATGATGGCATGGCTGGTGTATCGGACTCAATAGGTGTACCATGAAGTTCATGAGGCACTGGGGCACTGTCTGTTGTTTCCGGTTCGAACCGTTCCGACTGGGTGGATTCGGATAACGTAAGATTAGGCGTTTCCAGTACGGGTTTCGACTGTTCCACCGCCTTGGGTTCCCGAACAAACTCGCCCTGCCCGACCTGATAGAGGGTTCGCAGCGTTCGGGCAACCTCGCCCCAGCTCCGGCTGATCGTGGTTTCATACTTGTCCTGAATAGCCAACTCAAAGCCCGCCTGGGTCCCCTGATAGTCCGCCAGATCTCCGCCCTCAAGTTCCACAATGTCGGCTGCGCCGCTGTATCGTTCGGCCAGACGCTGTGCAATTTGGTTGTTGCCCTCGCCGGCACGGAAGGCCGCGGCCAGCTCTTCCCGCCCGCCGGCATCCAGCAAGCCGCCTTCCATGGTCAACGCTTCTTCCAGGTCGGGGTCGATGGCGCTCAGGGAGTCGGTCAGGTACTCAGTAATGGAAACGTTCCGCTCATCCCTGGCGAGCAGCTGTTCAAACCGCTCCTTTGGTTCACTCCGAAAGATCGGGTACGCCAGGCCGGGCGGCAGCAGCTCCACATGGTAGGCGCTCACCCTGGTGATCTCGTAGGGGCTGCCCTCTAAATACACTGTATCGCCCTTCTGGTAGGCCGGGTCCAGCGGATCACGGGCGGACTGGATGGATTCTTTAACCTCTACCTGTGACTGAGCTGTTTCATCCGGGTAAACGCCGAAAACCCGTAGATACGTTTTCTCCTGCAAATCATAGACCGCCGCGCCGTCATAGGCAAAGCCATCGTTTTCCAGAGATCCATCCACATATTTCTGCGCCGCCTGTTCTGCTTCCTCCAGGGTCGGGTATTCCCGGCGCTCATCAAAGCCGTTTTCAGTCCGGTGATAGACAATCACCTGATACCGATTTGCAGCAATTTCTTCCGATTTCTGCTCATCCAGATACTGCCCCGTGGCGATCAGGACGTAGATGCGCTTTTCAACCTCGGGCCATTTCAGACGATGCTCCTGTCCTTTGGGATAGGAACGCAGCTTGACGCCGCTGGCATCGTAGTCGAGGAAGCCATTACTGCCATCCTGAAACGTCCAGCTCCGGCCCCCGGTGCCGTATTCCTGTTTCAGGAATTCAATGTGTTCTTTCTGCGTGTGATTTTCAGCGTAGTAGGCCGCAATGCGCTCTTTGCCATATTCAAACCCGCTGCCGGATGCCAGGGCCGCCCGCCAATCCGCCTCGGAAAAAGAAAAAGCGGAGACTTGTTCGGTCTCCGCTCGCTGGTCAATCTGCGCGATTTGCTCCGCCTCGGTGGCGAAGAAACTCAGCTGTAAATCAGCTCGTTCAGGATTGCTTCCTCGGCCTGCATTTTCAGAGCGTTCATGTGCTGCACCCAGGCCATCTGCTGCGCCGCTTTGTCCGGGGCCGGGTTCTGTTTCAGCAGCTCCTCCATCTGCCGGTCCAAGCGGTCCTTCGCTGTCCGGTCGATCTCCACCAGGTGCAGGTACAGCTTCCCGCTCAACAGCAGGTGGTTGTAAAGGATGGGCCGGTTCTCCTTCAGATAGGTTTTCCGCATCCTGCCGTACTTGCCCAGAGGCGTCTGCGGCTGGTTCAGCTCGATATTCGGGACCAGATAGTCCCCGTTCTGCGTGTACTGCAATGCTGTGCTGCTCATCCCAAAGTCTCCTTTCTTCTGCGATGTCGCGTTCCACTTGCCTGACCACTGCCGCGATCTGCAGCAGCACCTCGCGGCTGCTCTCGCTGACGGCTGTGCCCAGGGCAGCCACGGTGGCCGGCGTATTGAACTCATAAATGTTGCTAAATTCCTCGTGACCAAAGTGGTTTTCAGGGGCGTACCCGCACCGGGACAGGAGGGCAAAGGTGGTGCTGGTGGTGACGGCCCGCTTGAAGGCAAGCCCTCTGTTGAGTTCATCGTACTCCTCCAGCATTGAATTTGCAAGGATGCCGCTGATCTCCTGGCCGTGGTCGGCCCAGTAGGCGTCCGCAAGCGTTCCAGCTGCATCCGCAAACTGCTGCGGCAGATCGGTGGCCGCGGTGCCATACCGCCGCTCCAGCATGGCTGCCACCGGAATCCTGTGCCGGTCCTCCAGCGTCCACAGCCAGGGGTCGCGGGAGTTTGACCGGGTGCCGGTATCAGCCAGGTCGAACACATACCGCAAGCGCAGCCGGTCGCCCGCATCGTCCAGCAGGGCAATGCCCTTGGAGCCGCGCCGGACATAGCGGTTCATGCGGTCATTCCAGACATCATAACTGGCGCAAGCGGTGGCGTCCGGGCGCTGGACATAGATCATGAGCTGGTCGGGATAGGGGTACTTGTAAAGCCGTGCAGCGGTAGACAGAAAACCCGCCCATCGTTCCCAGTTTCCTGTCAGACGGCGGGCAGTGTCCTCGGCGAGTTGTGCGTAGTAGAGTGTTTTATGAGACATGGTACCTCCTTCCTTTTACTCCCGGCCCCTTTCTTTGTGCTTGCGGGGTGGTTTGGCCGCGGCCTCCTTGGGGCGCGACTCTCTCAGCCCTTTCAATACCGACTTTCTCGAGCCCGGCTTGAGGGGATGTTTCCAGCGGCTGAAAGCAACATCTTTCGGCTCCATCGCGCCCGGTTCATAGGCGCGGACCCGGTCAAAACCCAGGTCTTTCCGCATCTGCTTCAGGATGTTCATGACCTCGGGGCTTTGGTTGAGGGACGCCATCCGGGTATAATCGTCCACCAGGTAATTTTTGCCCTGGCGCACATGGAGCAGGTCGGCGGCGCTGGGCGGGTCCTCCCGCTGGACGCCAAAGGTCAGCCGGGCACCCGGCAGATCTTCGCTGTTGTAGGGTTCCGAACGCAGCTCCTGGAAGCGGGCTGCAGCCTGTTCGTAGCTGTCGTAAAACTCGATGGGTGTGTAGGGCTTGCTTCCTGCCGCACCGGTCCAGGTGGCGAGGTCGGGGATGATATAGCACTGCCATTTGCTGTCTTTTTCGTCTAACATAGGTTCTCCTTATGGGAAAAGAAAAGCGGGAAACTCAGAAATCGAGCTTCCCGCTAAAATTGGTTTTCATTCATCTATACGATTTGTTACATCGAAAATCCCAACGATTTTATTGCAGTTTTTGCAGAAGAACGCATTGGGCACCCTTGTCTGGCTCAACAGGATATTGGTCTTTCCAATCGTGCGCAGCCCTGTGTAAAGCAGCCTTGCCGCGCCCTTTTTCTTAAACTCCTCCATAGGGACCCAGCCCGGGGCCACCCCGTCGATGATCAGGCCACCTTCTTCCATTTGTGCGCCGCAAATAGGGCAAAGCATTTTGTCATTCCTCCTATCGTAGCAAATTCTTGGCTTTAATTATACTACAATCCAGTGCGCTTTGAAACCTCGTTACTAAATGAAATCCGGGTACAGTTCCAACGCGTCAAATTCGGCATCGGTCATGCTGGCCAGCTTGTCCAGGGTGCTGTCGGTCAGGTCCCGCAGTTCCATTTCCAACCAGGTAAGATAGCTGCGCATCTCGGTCAGCACTTCGATCAGCCGCTCCCGATTGCCGGTGTTGTAGAGGGCCATCAGGTTGACTTCTTCATAGGTGAAATTTTTCATCTTGTGTCCCTCTCTTTACGCTTCTTGGTTTTGACCTTGGGTGCAGCCTCTTTGGTCTGCTTCATTTGTGCGCCCACCGACTTTTGAGGCCGGGCCGCCTCTTTCATCTGCTCCAAAAAGCCCGGCAGCTCCTTGAAACCGATCCTGTCCACATAGAACGCCCCGGCCTGACCTTCGCGGTTCAGCACGACCACATCGCTGACCGAGAGGCTGTGTCCTCTAAAATCCGCGGGGCGCCTTAAATTGAACGTGAGGTACAGCTCCTCCAATGCCTCCGCGTTGCTCATGCCGTAAAAGTACGCCGGAGTGTTGGCAAAGTAAACAGCCTCGTAGTGGCTGAGATTCGGTGTCTTGCCCATCTGCTCCAGACGGGCAAAGGATTCAAACCGCACATCTGCGGTTTCCGGCCCGTCTTTGAGCTGCAAAATCAGATATACGTCGCTCTCGGCGGCAAGAAAGCGGTCCAGAACATCCTGCATCATCGTGCACCCCTGTTCTCAAATTCCAGGCTGAACTTGGCCCGGCCGTCGGCTTCGGTGGTAAGCATCACGGTGGCGTTGTAGGTCTTGCCGGTCCGCTGGCTCTTACAGTCCTTGAGCCGGGCGCGGCCGTCCCGCAGCAACTTATCCACCACCTGCCGGGTGGGGCGCTTGCCAAGGCGCGCAAAGAAGGCGTTATCCTTCCAGATCACAAAGCGGCACTCGCGGCTCGTGCAGAACCAGCCTTTTTCCCGCTCGGCCACCTCTGAGCCGCAGTGGGGACAAGTGCCCACTACTGGCGCACCGCTGGTGACCCTGGCGGGAGCATTGGGGACGTTGACGTACTGATTCACAAGCGTTTTCATCATAGATTCGATTTCCTCCATAAACTGTTCGGGCACATACTGGCCCTTCTCGATTTGTGTGAGCTTCGTTTCCCATTCAGCGGTCATAGCCGGAGATTTGAGCTGTTCGGGCATGGCCGCAATGAGGCCGCAGCCCTTTTCAGTGGGGATCAGGTGCTTGGTTTTACCGCTGCCCTCCCGGGCAAGAAAACCTTTCTGTACCAGCTTCTCGATGGTGGCCGCCCGGGTGGCGGGTGTCCCGATGCCCCGACGCTCGGCTTCTTCTGGCATGGTGTCCGCGCCGGCGGATTCCATCGCGGCCAACAAAGTATCCTCGGTGAAGTGCTTGGGCGGGGACGTTTTGCCCTCTTTCAGCTCGGCGTCCAGGATGGGCAGAGTTTCTTGGCCCTGCACCTCGGGCAAAATCCCCAGTTTTTCCTTGTCTTTTTCAGCGGTATCGCCAAGAATGGCCTGCTCCACAGCCTTCCACCCCTCGTCCAGAACCGTCTTGCCTTTGGCTGTGAAGGTCTGCCCGGCGCACTCGATCTGCACCGTGGTTTCATCGTAGCGATACGGCTCGCCCACGGCGGCCAGCAATCGGGCAACGATCAAACGCAGGATGCTGGCCTCACCCGCAGGCAAAGAAGAAAGGTCAGCCCCGGCCACGCTCTGCGTCGGCAGAATGGCGTGGTGGTCGCTGACCTTTTGGTTATTGATGACCTGCTTTGCATGGACCGGAATGGAACCCCGGAAACCAAACGCTGCCGCCGTGTCCATCGCAAGACCGGGCAGGCCCGCCGCCATGTCCTCGGTGAGGTAGCGGCTGTCGGTGCGGGGATAGGTGACGAGCTTTTTCTCGTAGAGCGATTGGGTGTAATCGAGGGTCTGCTGTGCTGAATAGCCCAGCTGCCGGTTGGCGTCCCGTTGGAGCGTAGTCAGGTCGTAGAGGGCCGGCGGGCGCTCGGATTTCTCCTTGCGCTCGCTCTTTTTCACAAGGGCCCGGCTGCTTTTCCGGCATTCTGCCAGCAGCTCCTCCGCCTGGGCTTTTTCTTTGAATCGTTCGCTGCTCGCCATATAACCCTCCATCTGTAAAAATATTGTATAAAAGGGTTCAGGGTGGAAGGCAGCGATAGCCGCTTCCCGCTCCACCGTCATGGCAAGCGTCGGGGTCATGACTCGGCCCACGTTGAGGGTGACGCCGTGCAGGCATGAAAAAAGCCGGGTGGCGTTGATGCCGACCAACCAGTCGGCGCGTTCCCGGCAAAGGGCTGCTTTGTACAGCAAATCGTATTCAGTTGAGGGCTTCAAATTGGCAAAGCCCGCTCGGATGGCGGCATCCTCCATACTGCTGATCCAGAGACGGGAGACTGGCTTGCGGCACCCGCACTGGTGATAGACCAGGCGGAAGATCAGCTCGCCTTCCCGCCCGGCATCAGTGGCACAGACGATGCGGTCCACGTCTGCCCGGTGCATGAGCTTGCACAAAACATCAAACTGCTTTTTGGTGGAACTGCTCACAAGATACTGCCACCGCTCGGGCAGGATGGGCAGGTCGGCGCGGTCCCAGCGTTCCAAGCACGGGTCATACACACCGGGCGGGGCCAGCTCCACCAGATGGCCCACACACCAGCTGATAAGGTAGCCGCCGCCTTCCAGATAGCCGTCGCGGCGGGTGGTGGCACCCAGGACCTTCGAGATGGTGCGGGCGACAGAGGGCTTCTCGGTAACGATCAGGTTATGCAAAGTATCGGCTCCTTTCTGTTTTGAAAATAAAAACAGCCCTGCAATCGCAAGGCTGTAAAAATGTTTGTTAAAGCTGTTCCAGCAGAGCTTTGCACCCTTCATAGATGTCACGGTAGGCAATGTCAAAGCGGTCGCTGTACCAGGGGTCTGCCACATCTCCGCCCCGTTCGGTATAATCCAGCAGTTTGTGGACCTTATGCTCGGGGTCCGACCCCAGAATACGCATCATATTGCGGATGTTGTTTCCATCCATCCCGATCAGATAATCATACCGGTCATAGTCGCTTTTTTGCAGTTGTACCGCGTGCCTGTCCGGGCAGGCGATGCCGTGTTTCAGCAGTTCTTCCTTGGCAGGCGGGTAGACTGGGTTGCCAACGCCGTTCCATATTTCTTCCCGGCTGGTCGCACAGGAGGCAATTTCAAATTCCTCTGCCCGGCCCGCTTTCTGGACCAGGTCTTTCAGGATAAACTCGGCCATCGGGCTTCTGCAAATATTGCCGTGGCAGACAAAGAGCACTCGAATCATAGCATTTTCTCCATATTCACTCCAGCATCCACTTCAGAACATTCCGCTTCTGGATGCCTTCGTAGTTCATCTCGCCGAAGGCTTCGTCCATCGTCAGCAGATACTTGGGGTAGTTGTCCCGGATCTGTCGCAGCGGGGCCAGCTCCCGCGCCAGGACCTGCTCATCCAGAGTGGTCTGCGCCACCTGATAGTAGACGGGTGCACCGTCCTGGATGGCGACGAAGTCCACCTCACCGTCGGTTCCATACTGGCCCACATAGACCTCCGGATAGCGGCGCTTCAGCTCCAGATACACAACGTTTTCGAGGATATGCCCGATGTCGCTGTCCTGGCTGCGCACCAGCAGGCTGCGCAGCGCCACGTCACAGACGTAGTATTTGCTCATGGAGGCCAGCAGTCTTTTCCCCTTGATGTTGTAGCGGCGCGCTTCGTAAAACAGCAGGCTGTCCGTCAGCCCGCGCAAGTAGCGGTCCACTGTCTTGGGGTCTATTTTCCGCCCCTGTGAGGTCATGGCGTTGGCGATGGTGGTGGGGGAAGTTCGGTTGCCGATGTTGTGCATTGCAAAACGCGTGATGGCTTCCAGCATATTGACATCCGCCACGTTCAGCCGCTTGACAATATCGTTGAGCAAAACGGTGTTGTAGATACCGCGCATATACTCGCGGGCCTCCTGCTCCCCGTAACCGTACCGCAGCACATAGGGGAAGGACCCGCTGCGGATGTACCGCTCAAATTTTGCGTTCAAAGAAACGCTGTCATCGGCAAGACCGGCGCAGAACTCCTTGAAGGAGAGCGGCATCATAGACAACTCGACATAGCGGCCGGTCAACAGGGTTGCCAGCTCGCCGGACAGGAAATAACCATTGGAGCCGGTAAGGTAGAGGTCACAGTTTTCCCGCAGAAAGAGGCTGTCCACCGCCTTTTCGTAGCCTTTGACGTGCTGGATCTCGTCCAGAAAAATATAATTCATCCGGTCAGGCAGCAGACGCGCCTTGACGTACTGGTAAAGCGTCTTGTAGTCGGTCAGGTCTTCAAAGTCAAGGTCCTCGAAATTGATGGCGATGATCTGCTGCGGCTCGACGCCCTGCGCCCGCAGGTAGTCCTGGTAGATGGCGAACAGGGTGGATTTGCCGCAGCGGCGCACCCCTGTCACCACCTTGATGATCTGCCGGTCTTTCCACTTGACGAGCCAATCCAAATAGTTTTTCCGTTCCAAACGCTGCATGTTCAGCCCTCCCTTCATATAGAGTATACTCCGTTTTTTGCCCGAATGCAACGTCGAAACAGATTTCATTCCTTTTTGCGAAAATTGAGGGAGGCCCCCGCGGCCACCCCCATATATTTCTTTTACTCATGTCTTACTCCTCATACCCATCGCTGTCCTGATACGCCTTGCGCTCGGCATCCTCGTCAGGTTCAGCCTTCGGTTCTTCCACCGGCAGGATCAGGTTATGCAAAGTATCGGCTCCTTTCTGCTTTGAAAATAAAAACAGCCCTGCAATCGCAAGGCTGTAAAAAATTATTTGGATCAGATCATCCAGACTGGCACGATGAAGTTCTCCCGGTCCAGAGCACTGAGCTGCGGTTTCATACAGACGATTGCACCAGCACCGCGGGGAACAGAAGCCTTATCCAGAAGCGAAAACACACGGGTCAATTCCGTGCCGGGAGCCGCCGTCTTTTTGATTTCAATGGGATTCAAAACGCCATCGTGTTCCAGAACGATGTCAATTTCCCTCGCATCCTTGTCGCGGTAATAGTAGAGATACGGTTCTTTACCACAGTTGAGATAGGTTTTGGCAATCTCTGAAACCACATAGTTTTCCAGGATCGCGCCGTTCATCGCGCCATACTCCAATGTCTCGGCACTGCTCCATCGAGTCAGATAACAGACCAGTCCACTATCAAAAAAGTAGAGCTTTGGTGTTTTGACCAGACGCTTCAAGAGATTGTTGGAGTAGGGATGCAAATAAAAGATAACCCCTAATGTCTCAAGGATGCCCAGCCAATCCTTGGCCTGCTTCTGATTGATGTCCGCATCTTGAGCAATTTCTGCAACATTTAGCATCTGGCTGCACCGGGCCGCAACCGCAGTCACAAACCGTATGAACTTTGTGGCATCGATGCTCTCAGACAGCGACCGTACATCCCGTTCAATATAGGTGCTCAGATAGCTGCTGTAAAAGATTTGGCTGTTGCTGGCTGTGCCGCTGACGATAGCAGGCATTGAGCCACGATAGATGCGTTCAAAAATTTCGTGCGTATCTGCCGGCAGACGTCCGGCAGCCCGGCGTTTCAGTGCTTCCAGTTCTACCAAAAATGGTTCCGTCTGCGCTCCGTCAGCCTCGGCCTGAGACAATGTAGTCATCGAGAGAACGGCGACCCTTCCGGCCAGAGATTCCTGCACGCCACGCATTAGCTTAAAGATTTGGGAACCTGTCAGCCAGAACGCCCCCGCCTGGTGCTCCCGGTCTACGGCCAACTTAATATAAGGAAACAGTTCCGGCGCGTACTGCACCTCGTCGATCAGAACGGGCGGCCGGTGGAGCTGCAAAAACAGTTCCGGGTCTCGTTTGGCCAGATCCCGTTCCGTCAGGTCATCCAGAGAGACATAGCCGCGTCCTGTCCCGTCCATCAATTTTTGGAGCATAGTGGTTTTTCCCACCTGGCGCGGACCCGTCACTAAAACTACGGGATATTCCTGCGTAACCTCCATCACGACCTTTTCCAAACTCCGGGTGATGTACTTCATATGCGTGCAGCTCCTTTCGGTCAAAATCTAATCTGTTTCTATTTTAGCCGAAACCCCATCGAAAAGCAAGCAAATTTTGTCAGCAGGCGGCCCCCGTGGCCACCCCCATTTTTTGTCCATCATTCTGTTTTACTCCTCCTCGTACCCATCGCTATCCTGATACGCCTTGCGCTCGGCATCCTCGTTAGCCTCTGCGTCCGGCTCATCGGGCAGAACGATTTCCTCCTCGTCCTCCCGGTAGTCGGCATCGGGATCGGGCTTGTTTTCCTCGGCCTCGCGCTTTTTCTGCTGCATCTTCAGCCAGAAGTATGCGCCGCCGCCGGCAATACCGGCCAGCACCAGAAGCACCAGCACAAATTTGCCCGCACCATCCTCTTTTTCCGGTTCAGGTTCCGGTTCGGGCATGGGTTCAGGTTCTGGGGCGGGAGCGGGTTCCGGTTCAGGTTCGGGGATATCCTCCTCGTCCATCAGGGCCAGCAGGTCGGCCTCGTCCACCATATTGAGGAAGTGGGCCGTCTGGTCGCCGTCAGCGGCCCGGTCGATGATGAGGTAAAAATAGGCTCCCGATTTGCTCACCAGGGTGATGAACTGCTGGGCTGTCCCGTCCGAAAAGGTGGTCTGGTAGTCGTCCACCACCGTCAGGTTGCCCTCCGGGGTCAGAGGGCCGGTATCCTGCTCAGTCACAGTGACCGGTTCTTCCTCTGTGTCGAAGATGGAGGATGTGGCGTTTTCGTTGCTTTCCCCGCCACTGTAGGCAAAGGCCGGGGTAACCATGCAGCCCATCAGGAAGGTCAGCGACAAAGCCACACAGGTCAATTTATTCAGAAATTTTCTCACGCAGTTCTTCCTCGTTCATGTTGGCCCCGACGGCCGCCAGCGCGGCGGGGTTCGGGGTAGTTTGGGCGTTCTGCTGCAGCAGGGCGGCCAGCTGCTCCGGGGTCAGGTTTGCCACCCGCACCATCTCGGCCACCTCTACTTTCTCTGCCTCCGCGATGCGCCGTTCCAGCAGTTCGATGCGGTTGTTCAGCTGGATGCGGCGCTCTCTGGCCCGCGCCAGATCGGCCCGCAGCTTGTCCAGTTTTTCGCTCATATTGCCTCCTTGTTATTTGGGGATTCTTCCGAATCCCAGCAAGTGATCATCCCAATAACTTGAGTGGATGTTCGAGTATTTGATGGGGTCTCCCGCCGAAATCATCATGCCGTCGCCCACATACAGTCCGACGTGGCTCGCGCCGGGGGTGTCGTAGGTGCCCTGGAAAAAGACCAGATCGCCAGGCTTTGCCTCATGTTCCGACACTTTGGCCGATTGCTGCCACAGGCCGTTGGCGGTGGTGCGGCCTACGTCCCAGCCGGACTGATTGAGCACCCAGCAGACGTACCCGGAACAGTCAAACCCTGTTTCCGGGGACGAGCCGCCCCAGACGTAGGGGGTGCCCAGGTACTTTTCGGCTTCTTCCAGCATGGCGGCAAATTCCGGATCGCTCAACGCTTCGGCAGGCACCTCGTAGTCGATGCCCGCCTCGCCGGAACCATCCGAACCATACCCCACCGACACCCCGCCGAACAGCTCGGGGCGGTTGCCCTGGGTCTCCTGCAAAATGTCGTAGCGGTCCAGATCGTCCCCCGACAGCATCCCACGGGCCACGCTGTCGATCCCGAAATTCAGCAAGGTGATGTTCAAGATCCGCCACTCATACTGCACCTCCACCTCGTAGGTGTAGGTGTCGCCGGTGGTGGGATCGGTGCCGGTGCGTGTCTCAGTCCGGGTGCGTATCTCGATGGTCTCGGTCAAGATGATCTCATACTGGGCGTCAAAAATAGACTGCATGGTGCCCTGCACCTCGCCGCGGGTATATGCCTCATGGATAGCCGTCAGGACAGCGGCCAACTCGTGCGGGTCATGGGTGATGGGGGCCAAGTCCCAGGTATACTCGTCGTAGTCCGGATAACTGGAAGGGATGGCCGATATCTCGGCCCGCAGGGCTTCTTCGAGGGCCTGGTAGTCG
The DNA here is from genome assembly GCF_002161515.1 of Faecalibacterium sp. An58. Lineage (NCBI taxonomy): Bacteria > Bacillati > Bacillota > Clostridia > Eubacteriales > Oscillospiraceae > Faecalibacterium > Faecalibacterium sp. An58. Next base: position 42,981 of record NZ_NFHX01000015.1, on the reverse strand, counting down.
GCTTCTGCGCCCAGAATGTCCTCGTCCTCGGCGGTGTAGGATGTGGTCCAGACCGTGCCCATCCCGCCCGGAAAGAACACCGAGCAGGACGTGATAAAGCCGAAAATCACCATAGTCAGCAGTACCAGCACACCGCCCATCAGGATCATGTGGGCGTGGGTGGAAGCAAACTGCGCCGCTTTGGCCGCGGCGGCTTTAGCCTTCTTGGTGGCGGCGCTGCGGGCGGTGTTGGCCGCGCTGCCACACGCCTTGCCCCCAGTCTTGCGGGCATAGTAACTGGCCTTGATCTGCTGACGCTGCTTCCAGCGGGAGATGGGGTTGGATGTGGGCTGCGCGGCCTGCTGCTTGCGCCGCAGCGCTTGGATGTTGGCCTTATCGGCGGCTTTGTCCAGCTTCTCGGCCTTCTTGTAGGCTTTCAATTTTTTGCTGTACTTGCCGTCCTTCAGCTTTTTAGCCGCACCCTCGGCCAGGCGTTCCCCCTCGTGGGCGGCCTGTACACCGGCGTTTTCATCCCGATTCTGCTTGTCGATCTGGCGGTGAGCCTCGCCGCCCAGCAGCGCCTCCGCGCCCGACTTGCGGCGCTTGGGTTTGGCGATCTCCTCCCCAAATTCCGCCTTGCCGAAGCGGAGCTGCGCTGACCGCTCTTTGGCCTTGTCGGCGTCCATCTTGAGGCCCCGCTTGGGCGGGGCGCGGGTGGAAAGTTTCGCCTTGGCTTTGTCGGCCCGGTCGGCGGCGCGGGTCGCCTTTTTGGCCGCGCGGCGGACTTTTGGGTTTGCCAGTTCTTCCTCGGTGAAGGTCAGGCGGGTGGTTTTCCGTTTCATCCGGCATCACCCGTGCCATCGGAAAATTTTGTGGTCATGATTTTGTAGAGTTCGGTGTCCTGCGGGAACCGGTCCACGAAGGGCAGGATGACGTTGCCATAAAACAGCAGCCCCTCGCCTTCGCCGGAGTGGGTCACATAGGACAGCTGGTGAGGTGAGATGTTGAGCTGCTTTGCCAGAATTTGCCGGTCGCCAGCGGCCTGGTTGAGCATGAGGATGAAGTCGGAATTTTCAAAAATATTCGATACTTCGTGAGAGGCCAGCAGGTCCTTGACGTTCTGCGTAATTCCAGTAGGCGCACCGCCCCATTTGCGGAAACGCTTCCAGATCTCCACCGAATAGGCCGCGGTCTGTTCCTCACGAAGCAAGAGATGGAACTCGTCTATAAAGAATCGGGTCGTTTTTCCGGCGTAACGGTTCGTAGTTACACGGCCCCAAACGGCATCCTGTACCACCAGCATCCCGATCTTCTTGAGCTGCTTGCCCAGCTCCCGGATGTCGTAGCAGACAAAGCGGTTGTCGATGTCCACGTTGGTGCGGTGGTTGAACAGGTTCAGGCTGCCCTTGACGTAGATTTCCAGCGCCGTCGCCACATGGTGAGCCTCTTTTTCTTCTTGCTCCAAGAGGGCTTTGTAGAGGTCCTCCAGCAGCGGCATTTTCTCGGGCCGCGGGTCCTGAAAGTACGCCTGGTAAATTTGATGCACACAGCGGTCGATGACGGTTTTCTCGACGGGAAGCAGCCCTTCCTTTCCGCCCACCACCAGCTCGCACAGCGAGAGGATGAAATCCGATTTCAGCGCAATCGGGTTATCTTCTTCACTGTAATTGCTGTTGATGTCCATGGGGTTGATAAATTGGGTGCTGGTAGGCGAGATTTTGATAACCTGACCATGCAGACGCTCCACCAGGGCCGCGTACTCTGCCTCGGGATCACAGACGATGATATCATCGTCTGTGGAGAGGAAAGCGTTGGTGATTTCCCGCTTTGCTGCGAATGATTTCCCGCTTCCGGGGGTGCCCAAAATCAGGCCGTTGGGGTTTTTGAGCCGCTTTCGGTCCACCATGATGAGGTTGTTGGAGAGAGCATTGAGGCCGTAGTAGAGTGCGCCGGGCCCAGCCTGGAACAGCTCCTGTGTCGTAAATGGAATAAAGATGGCGGTGGAACTGGTGGTCAGCGCCCGCTCGTTCTCCACCAGGTTGTGGACCAGGGGCAGGCTGGACATGAGGCCCTGTTCCTGCTGCCAGTCCAGGCGGATCAGTTGGCAGTTGTGCTTCTGGGCGATGCTGGCCGCCTGAAAGACGTTTGTCTCCAGTTCCTGGGGCGTGCGCCCGGTGTTGAACACAAGGAAGGTCAGCAGAAACATCCGCTCGTTCTGGCTCTGCAGCTCCTTCAAAAGGTTCTTGGCGTCCCGGCCATAGGTTGCCAAATCTGACGGTAAGATGTCAATATCATAGCCTGCACGGACAGCTTTCTTCTGTTCCTCGATCGTGTTGCGGTCCAGCTCGGTGATGGTTCGCTTGACCGTTTTGATGGCCTTGTTCTGGTCCACCGAGTGGATGTGCATGGTGACGATCTGACTGGATTCCATCCCCAGAAAGTCCTTGAGCAGCTGGTCGCTGAGGTCGGACGCCGTGATGGACAAAAAGCTCATGGCTCCATGCAGACCGCCCACCTGACAGGTGCGGGTGTTGAACGCAAAGGCGCTGGGGGCAATGAAGTCCTTGGCAGAAAGGCCCGACCTGGGCAGCTCCTTCCAGTCAAATCTAAATTTGGATTCACCATCCATGTGGAACAGGTCGTGCATGAGGCGCAGCCGTTCCCAGCCGTTCAGGACGCGGGCGGCCGCGCCAAGGCGGCGGAAGTTGTTGAGGATATCGTTCTGCAGATGGTCCAGCCGGGGCTTGGCCTGCCGCATGGACGTCGCCTCAATGCCGAAGGTCAGGTATTTCGTCTTGGTCAGGCCGTTGTTGCCCTGGGCCAGCTGTGTCTTCAGCATCTGGCTGTACTCGGCCCGGATGTCGTCGAAGCCGTCCTTCTGAGGCGGGATGCGGATGCTGCGCTCGAAACTCTCGGCATCGGCGGCCATGTTGACGAAGGAAAACTCGAAATGCACCGAGCTGTCAAAGAAGTTGAGAAAGCTGCACCACTCCTCGAAAATGGCGGTCTTGTCCTCCTGCAGGGCCAGCTGGTAGTTGATGTCCTGAAACTGGATGGTGCGGGTGTAATAGCCGTCCCGCACCCGGCAGGTGCCGTCGGCAAACATCCGCTCAAAGGGAATGGTCTGCTGGGCGGTGCGGGGGATGCCGTCATCCCGCTTGGCGGTCTTGATGATCTTCTCCACTTTTCTGCGCTCGGATTTTGTGAGCAGGGGCTTACCGGTGGGCTTTTTGAACAATGTGGTTCACCTCCTCCTACGCGTCTGCCTGCCGCATCAGGGCAGCATAGTAGTTGTTGATCCGGTAAGGCCGGACGAACCGGGCCTGATAAAACTGCCGGGCCACCACTTCGGGGGGCTGGCCGTTCCGTTCGTACAGCCCCAGGAAAAAGAACGGGAGCATAACCACAATCATGGCCAGGGCTGCCAGGCTGAGATTGCCGGCGGCCCGGACAAAAAAGTAGACCGGCACACCAATCAGTGCGCCGGTCCCGAAGCAGATAAGCTGCCGCTTGGTCAGGCCGAACAGAACTTTGGATTTAACCCGCGTCAGGTCCCGCGGGACAGAAATATAGGCTGCCATGAATACCTCCTTTTATGATAAGGTGTTGGATCAGTGGGCGTTCAGGATACTGCGGGCAATGGTGCTGGTCTTAAGCAGCGTGAAGCAGAGCAGGACGGTGTAGCCGATGACACCCCAGATGGAGCCGATGGGATCGGATGCAAAGGACACTCCCTGGATGAGTACCGCATAGATGCCCACGCAAATCATAATCAGGAACCCCTGCAGACCAAGGGCCAGCAGGCTGCGCAGATAGTTCTGCCCGATCTGTCCCTGCTCTTTGCTCCCGAAGGTAGAAAACGGGATGGGGGCCAGACTGACGGCAAGGTAGATTTCCACCATACGGCCATACACAATCACGAATATGGCGATGGAAAGAATCTGCATCGTGAATCCGATGATGAAAGATTGCAGGTAAAGTCCCAGCAGTTCGCCCAGCTCCAGTGACATGAGGGAAGTTTGCAGGCTGGCCAGGGTGGTATCATCCACCGCTGTGCTGCCGGCGATGATGCCGCCGGATTCTGCCACCACCGTCTGCGCCAGGTCAAAGACTGCCATCGTGATCTCGAAGGTATTGGAGATCAGGGTGACGGCCACAAAGGTCTTGAATACCCAGCGGAAAAAGGTCCAGGTCTCAAAGCTGGCCAGATTGTTGTGGTCGATCACCATCTGGATCAGCTCATAGCAGGCCACAATGGTCAGGAAGATGCCCGCAATCGGCAGGATCACCGATTCGGACACCTCCTGGACCATTTCAAAGACCCGCGGTGAGAACTCGGCAGGGGTCAAACTGACCTGTTCGCTGATTTCTCCGACCTGTTTGTTGACACTGTCAAACATCCCGGACAGGTTGCCCATAACCCCGCCGACCAGTATCTCCTTAAGCCACTCTGTGATTTTCTGGAGTACCTTGTCCACGGGTCAGCCTCCTTAGCCCAGCAGCGGGAAGCGGGACAGCAGGGTCATGAGAGATGCCAGGAACTGAAAGAGGGCGGTTCCAACAGAAAAGATTTCCATGTGATTTTCCTCCTGAAATAAATGATGGATGATTTGTTTTCTCCTTTTCCAATACGCCGCGAGCCAATTCAAAAAAGCCCTGTTCTGTGGGCGGCAGTTCCCGCTTGTGGCGCTGGGAAAAGAGCTGGATTACCGGATTACTGCTGGCTTATGGGGCCGGCTTTCTCAGCCAAACAGGCCGCTCAGCAGGGGAACCAGGGTAGTGCCGATCAGGGCGACACCGCCGCCGGCCATCAGCTGCTTCATGCCCTGGCTCTTTACTGATGTGCGATAAAGAAGTAATAGAAGTGTAAAAAATTTTGCCGTTCCTATCCGGCACTTGCGCATTGTGTCGGATAGGTCGGGCGTTAGGCTTCGGGCAAGTCAATCTTGCCGACAAAGCTGTAATAAATCTCAATGTCCTGCCTGCGGGTGCCGTTCTCGTCATAGCTGCACTCATGCACGACGATTTTCTCAATCATCTCCCGCAAGAGGGTGGGGGTCAATTCCTCAAAAGCAAGGTGCTTTCGAACGATACCCATAAACTTTTCCGCGTTGACGGTGGCGGCCTGTGACTTGTCCAGTTCGGCCTGCAAAGCGGCGGCGCGGTCTTTCAGTTCCCGCTGCTCCTGCTCATAGTCTGCCGACAGTTCCATGAAACGCTCGTCGCTGATTTTGCCGTTCACATTGTCCTCATACAGCCGCTTGATTATGCGGCTCACTTCGGAAATGCGCTCCTGTGCCTGTTCGAGCTGCTTGGTGGCTGCGGCGGTCTTTCTCTTGCCGCCGATCTCGTTCTGCTGGATAAGCAGCTTCACAAAACGGCTCTCATGCTTGGCGGCATACTCGGTCACTTGCCGGAGATTGGAGAGGACACCGGCGGTCAACAGGTCGGTGCGGATAAAGTGCGCCGTACAGTCGCGGGTGCGCTTCTTGTAGCTGCCGCAGATGTAACAGTCCTGCTTGCGGGTTTTGTTCTGATACCGCTGCTGGTACATCACATGGCCGCAGTCGGCGCAGAACAGCATACCGGAGAACAGCCCCACTTCATCATAGCGGTTCGGGCGTTTGCGCTGCTTGCGTAACTCCTGCACACGCTCCCATGTTTCCGTGTCGATAATCGGCTCATGGTGGTCGGGGAAAATGGCTTGCTTCTCCACAGGGTTCTCTACGCTGTGCTTGGTTTTGTAAGAGGGCTTCTCCGTCTTGAAGTTTACCAGACAGCCGGTGTACTCCCGGTTTTCGAGGATATGAACGACGGTGTTCGTCGCCCATTTACACACATAGCCGGGGTGATAGCGGCGGGTGCTGCCCGTCCTGCGGTATTCCAGCGTCCCCGGCGTGGGGATTTGCTGCTCCGACAGCATACGGGCAATCTTGGTCGGGCCGTTCCCGGCAAGGCAAAGCTGGTATATCTGCTTGACTACCGGCGCGGTTTCCTCGTCAACGATATAGTTCTCGTCCTCGTCCATGAGGTAGCCGTACACCGGCTTGCTGGTAACGGGCTTGCCGCTCATGCCTTTTGCTCTCTTAACTGCCTTGATTTTCTTGCTCGTATCTCTCACCAGCCATTCGTTGAACAGATTTCGCAGAGGGGTAAAATCGTTGTCCATGCCGCCGTTTGCGCTGTCCACATTGTCGTTGACAGCGATAAAACGCACTCCCTTTTGAGGGAACAGCATTTCCGTGTAAAATCCCACCTGCAAGTAGTTTCGCCCTAACCGGCTCATGTCCTTGACGATGACCGTACCCACTTTCCCGGCTTCAATGTCTGCAAGCATGGCTTGAAAACCGGGGCGTTGGAAGTTCGCGCCGGAAAAGCCGTCGTCGGTGTACCAGCGCAGATTGGTAAAGCCGTTCTGCTTGGCGTAGGTTTCCAAAATCCTTTTCTGGTTGGAAATGGAATTGCTCTCGCCTTGCAATTCGTCCTCATGGGACAATCTAGGATAAAGGGCGGTAATGAGGTTTTGGGTGGCTTGTCTTAACATAAAATCCTCCGTTTCCGACAGCCAGCCCCACTATTCCGTATTTTTATCATACCACATGGGGCGGCTGTCTGTATAGCGGTGAAAGCGTCAAATCTGCTTCTTTACAGTCGGCTAAAATGACGGTTTTATTCGTAAGGGTTCTAACGGTGGCTTATCTCCTCTATTTGTGCTATACTTGTTTAGAAAACAGCAAATTATATTTGGAGAGATTACACATGAAGCGGTTGTTTATCATTGGTGGTACTATGGGGATTGGGAAAAGTACCGTTAGCCAAATCTTAAAGCAGAAATTACCTAACAGCGTATTTCTTGACGGGGATTGGTGCTGGGATTCCAGTCCATTTCAAGTCACCGCTGAAACAAAAGAAATGGTCTTACAAAATATTTGTGCGGTATTAAATAATTTTCTCAAATGCTCTGCCTATGAGAATGTTATTTTTTGTTGGGTAATGCACGAACAATCCATTATTGACACAATCATTTCTTGCCTTGACACCGCTGACTGCCGTATCATAGCCGTATCTCTGATTTGTTCAGAACAGGAACTTGTTGAACGCTTGCGAAAGGATGTGACTGCGGGTATTCGTACTCCTGATGTGATTGAGCGAAGTGTGCAGCGTATTCCACTTTATCAGAAATTGAACACAATCAAAGTGAACACATCTGGAAAAAATGCAGCAGACGTGGCGCAAGAGATCGCTGCACTATAAGAACACTCCAGCGGCCACGCTCTCCGGCGTGACCGCTTTTCTATGTCCCGTCATATCGCCGGTTTTTGTGTAGCAGCTTCGGCCTGCAATACCTTTGCCATTTTGTCGGCGGCGGTTTCGTTGCTGCCCTGCTTGAAAAAGCCGGACACCACAAGGACAGAGTTGCCCATGCGGATTTCCGTCACGCAGTCGGGGCGGCGAGGATTGGTTCGGGTGATCTGCTTGTTATCTGCCATAGGCTACTCCTTTCACTCGTTCATCAGATTTTTCAGCCGTTCCAGCTTGGCTTGTGCGGTTTCCCTTCGGAAATTGCCGCCCGTAAAACGGACGGGGGCGCACATTTCCAGCAGCCGGTCATAGATACGGGCATGGGCGGTGTCCGGCGGGTTCTGGATTTGCTGCAAGGTCAGGTTGGTGGTGACGATCAGCGGCCTGCGGCTGCGGTATCGGCTGTCAATGACGCTGTAAACCTGTTCCAGCCCGTATTCTGTTCCACGCTCCATGCCGAAATCGTCCAAAATCAGCAGCGGATAACGGCAGAGCCGGGAGATGTACTCGTTCCTGCCCTCGAAGCTGGCGGCAAGGTCATTGAGGATTGCGGCAAAGTTCGTCATGCGGACGGGGATTTCTTTCTCCATCAGGGCGTTTGCGATACAGCCCGCAAGGTAGCTTTTTCCAGTTCCCACACCGCCCCAAAAGAGATAGCCGATGTTCTCGGCCTGCATGGTGTTCCAATGCTCCGCATAGAACCGGGCAACGGCAGTCTGGGGGTTCCTGCCGTTGTCGTTTTCAAAAGTCCAGTCCCGCATGGCGGTATCGGAAAATCCCCGGCGTTTCAAGTCCTCTACGGTGTCAAGGTGTCTGCGCTGCTGTTCGGCGGCTTCACGCTCAATCCGCTGCGCCCTCTGGCAGTCGCACTCTGCCGGGTGGCGATCAAGCCCGAAAAGCGTCTTGCCCTCCGGGAAGTAGGCTTCTTTGGGCTTGCGGCATTTCCCACAGTACAGCAAACCGTCCTCGCCTGTGTAGTCGCCGCTGTCCGGCTCGGTATCCGGCAGCAGATTGATATTCTCGATTTTGTTCATAAACTTTCTCCCTCCTTGCAGGTGTAGTCCGGGACGCCCTGTTTCGGGGCGTCCTTTTTATCGTTCTCCGACCATATCCGCAGGGCGGCGGCATAGTTCTGGTAGGTTCTCCCGTTGGCGGCAAGGTAGCGGCTCATTTCCTCAATGAGCCGTTCCAGTCTGTCCGGAAACTCGGTTTTCAGTTCTGCATACTCGGCTTCGGTCAGAAAAACATTCTCATATCTGCCAAACGGCTTGTGCGGCTCTCTACTCACTCCCATTGTTTGGCTTTCTATCAGGTTGTTTATAGTAAGGTTGTTAGGGGTCGGTTTTCCGACCGTCATAAGGTCGCTTTTCCGACCATCAGTAGGTCGGTTTTCCGCACTTATGAGGGTCGCTTTTCCGACTGTCATAGGGTCGGAAATCCGTACTAATGGCGGCAGCTTCACATACAGGCGGTTGGCTGCGGAAAATCCCGCCCGTTTCCGTTCCAGAAGTCCGGCTGCGTCCAGTTCGTTCAATGCGGCTTTGATGGCGGTCTGCCCCTTATCCAGCATTTCGGCAATCTCCGCTATGGGATAGACAATGAATGTCCTGCCCTGATTGTCCTGCCAGCCGTTCCGCTGTGACAGGGTGGTGCGGTCTAACAGCAGCGCATAGAGCAGCTTGGCGGTCTGGGAAATGTCCATTTTCAGCAGGAACCGGGGATATGGCAGGTAGGGCGGCAAGCCTGTGTCCAGCCCTACATAAATGGTTTCCTGCGTGTTGTCCGGCTTCATGGCTTCGCCCGCTTGGAGCGAAACGGTGGGCACTCGATGATGATAGCCCGGAAACTCTGCTTGCAGGTGCGGCGGCACCTGCGGCAAAGGGGATTGTAGGTGATACGGTTGCGCTCGTTGAGGAAGAACGCCCATTCTTCCTTGCGCTTCTTGCTCATTCTCGGCATGGCGGCTCCTTTCTGCCGCTTCTATCGGGGTAACGGGATAGGCGGCGTTTGGTGTATGGTTTCGGTGTCATTTTCGGGGATTTTCCCCTCTGTATGCCCCTTGAAAAAGGTAGGTGATATTGCGGATAGGGGTAAATATAGGGGACGCTTTTGTGTGGTTTCGGTATCATTTTGGGGTTGAGTTCAGCGGTCAATTTCCCATAGCAAAGGGGTGTCCAAAATGGAAACCCCTTTCCCGGTAGGGGTGGAACAAAACGGAACACCCTTACCGCTCCCAATCCCGGCGCACCTCTTTTGTCCGTTCCTGCCGGAGCATGGCGGCAAGGTTGGATTTGACCTTTTGCAGCTCGGCGGCTCTGGCTTTCTGCTCCCGGTATTCGGTGTAAAGCCCGTTTTTCTCGGAAATCAGGGCTTCATTTTCTGCTTGCAGTCTGGAAGTGGCGGGTAATTTCTTCAAGCCCCGTTCCCGAAAATACCGCACAGCTGCTTCATACAGCGTCAGGTCTGCATGAAACGCTTCCCGGTATCGTTCCGGCTTCTTGGCGGTTTTCAGCCCGTCATGGGCGGGCTTGGTCTTGCGGTAAATGGTGATCTGCCGCATGAGTTCCTTGTTGGCGGTGATTCTGGATTCCAGTTCTTTCAGCTTCTCTCCGGCGGCGTGCTGCCCGGAAATGGCGGCCTCCAAAGCTGCGTCCACTTCTTCGGGGCTGGCAAAACCGTGCTCGGAAAGGAAATTCATGGTCTTTGCCATCTGTTTGAGGTTAAAGGTTTTCGCCCAACGCTCATAACCTTTGCCCTTGCCCTCGGACAGCTTCTTTTGAATATCCACAAGCCGCTGCGGGCTGTCAGGATTGGGGGTGATTTGGGTGGTTTTTTCCTGCCGTATGCCCCCGGAAATTTGCGGGTGATATTCTGCTCTTTGAACGGCTCTGACGGCGTTCTGCTGGAAAACAGCAAGGACAGCGGCTTTGTCAAAGTCCGTCCCCAGCTTTCGGGCGGTGATGGGCTTCGTCCTGTCCGGCGTGAGATAGGACAGCCGCCCCCGGCTCTTCTTGACGGTCACGCCATCCCGCAACAGGAGAGCGGAAAACTCCTCAAAGCTGGCGGCGGTGGCAAGGGCTTGGCGTATGGTCTGCCGCAAGCGGTCTTTGTCGGTTTCAAACTTGGTCTGTCGGGGTACGATACCCTCGGCAAGCAGGGCAGCATTTTCCTTGTCCAGCTTGACTTGCCCCTTGCGCTTCGCCCAGTATTCACGCTCGGTCACTTTGTTTCGGCTGCCGTTCAAGAGGTCGATCTGGTAAAGTCCCTCCCGGTGGCACATCTCCATGACTTCGCTGCGGAAATACCGCATGGCGGCTGCGGTGCAGCGGTGCTTGTCCCCGGCTCTGGTGTCGCTTGCCCTGTCCATGTAGGGCTTGCGCTCCACCTCGGCGATCCGCAGACTGTTGATGACAATATGCACATGGATATTGCCGCTGTGGCTGTGTCCGTCCGGGTGGGTGCAGACAAGGGCTTGGTGTCCGGGAAAATGCTCTTTGCAGTAGGCCAGCCCCAACGCCTGCGCCCGGTCAACGGTCAGGCCATTGTCGGCTGCGTCCCGTGGGTCAAAGCTGATGATATAGTGGTGGCTCTTGATGTCCTCCCGTTTGCTGTTCTTGCCGTACCGCAGATTTGCCCGGATACAGGACAGGGCAAAATCTTCCTCCCCGCAGTTCAGCGTATCCAGCCGGTAGTCCTGCCGGGGAATGAGCCGCCCGGCTTCATCAAGGGTGGGCTTCATGGTAAACTCGTCATGCTCAAAGGTCAGATAGGCTTCGGCGGCTCCGTAGTCGGCATTTTTAGAGCTGATATGCTTGATCGTTGCCATAGGCTTCACCTATCACTTTCAGCACCTCGAATTTGAGGGCGGCAAGGTCGGAAACGGCAGCTCTCACTTCGCCGGACAGGGCATTGTAAGGCGTGGCGTATTCGTTGAGATACCGGGCGATCTGGTTTAGGTTGCTGCCGATTTTCCCGTACTGCGCCACAAGGGAAGATACGGCGGTGAGCATTTCCTCGCTGTGGGCGGTCACCCGGATAACAGGAGAAATCCGGCTGTAAAAAACGGCTTGCCGGATATACTCCGACTGGCTCATGGAGAGGGTGGCACATTTGTCCTCAAAGGCTCTGCGCTCGTCCTCGGTAAGCCGGGTTTTGACAACACATTTCCGCTTGGGGGTGTTGTAGGTCTTGCGTGTCATGGTGGCTCAACTCCTTTCAAACTGCAACGGACAATTTTTATCTAAAACACAAGTATTGGAGCAATTTTTTTTAGCGGCTGGGGCCGCAAAAGGCGGGTTTGGGGTGGCAGCCCCAACAAGTATCTGACCGGGGGACAAATGAGCGAAAAGCGAAATTTGGTACACTGGTCGATACTTGCTCTCCGTGACTGCAAACTTCCCCTCACTTCCGTCCGCCACTTTTTCACGATTTGTATAAATGCTTTTTGTAAATTTTCCTTTGCCTACTACTCGTTCATCGGGAGCCCCTTTTGGCAATTCGTTTCTCTTTTTCTGCTACTAATAATCCGGCAAAGGACATTCCTGCCCGTTTTCGCTAAAATGACGACAGATACGGAACTTCCTGCCCGACGCCGGAGAAAGCCCTTTCCACTCTCTGTAATACAGAAAACCCGAAAATGGCAACCGGGCAGGCAGAAAAATTTTCCTGTTCACTCTAAACACCACCGCCCTGCCTGTTCTGCCAAAAATGGGCGCAAAAAAAGCAGCAAATCTTTTTCAAGACTTACTGCTTCATGTGCTGCCGTTGGGCGGCGGGTTATTCAGTTTTAGGATTGTCCGGGAGTTCCAGACGGAACTTGAACAGGCTGTCAATCAGCGTTTGGATCACATAATCCTCCACATCAGCGTTGACCCGTCCATTTACTTTGGAAAGGTAGCGGATATATCCGGCGTAGTGCTGCAACACGGCGTTTACTGCGTCCGGGTCGCCCTCATGGGCTTTCACAATGGTTTCATAGGGGAGAAGTCTACTCACGGGGATACACCTGCATTTCCTCATGGAGCTGCCGCAAGGCACGATGCAGATGCCGCCCAATGGCACTATCAGACACACCATAATGCTGGCCGATCTGCGTTTGGGTCTGACGCAGAAAGTAATACAAGAAGATTTTCTCACGTTCCTCCTGTGACAAATGGGAAAGGGCATTGGCCAGCTCTTCATTGTCCAGCATGACCGATAAGCCGCAGGCAGTCAAGAGCCGTTCTTCGTCCAGTTCCGCAGTCACAAAATCACGCCAGTCTGTTATGGGAAAGTGCTTCTCGTACATCAAGTATTCAAGGGAGATTTCCCGTTCCCATTTCCTTTGCAAGCGCCGGATGGCGGTGATAGCAGCATGGCGTATAACAGTTTTACAATATGCGTCATGGGTTCTCTGAACAGCCATTTGATATTCCGTTTCCGTCATGGAAAATCCCCCTTTCTGTGATGATAAAGAGGGGCGGCAGCACTCCTTGCTGTCGCCCCTTGTCTGCTCACCAGCAAAGACAGACGGGGCTGTCAACGGCGGGCGTATGCCCGTTCATCTTGACCGTTGACTGGCTCGGCTGGCTTCGCTATTTTATTGGTTATCAGCTATCTGCTTGCTTCTATGACACCCGGTTTTTCGGCAGAGTTTTTATAAGAATGAGGGCATAGACAAGGATAATGGCAAATTCAATCAAGGTGGAAATCATACGCTTCTCAACGTTTAGGCTTGCTTGATTTGCAAAAGCACTAAGTATATTTATCATGGAATGAGTAACGATACAGGGAAGCAGGCTTCTACCACGGTAAAACAAAATTACAAACAGGAAACCAAAAGCAATCGCTCCCACAATTTGAAACAGATTTGCTACAAGTTCCATACCGCTGCCGTTTACTAAATTCACCAAATGTCCAACACCAAATGTAACGCTCGAAATGATAATCGCTGTTTTCACATTGTCCTTAGCAATCGCCTTAAAGAGGAAACCTCGAAAAATCACTTCTTCTATAAATCCAACGCATAGCATTAAAATGATATGACAGACCATTTCCAACCAAGAGTAATTTACCATAATCCCATTCCAAAGATTACTTGTAGCCAAAATAATCAACGGAACGTAGTAGAGGAACTGGCGAGCTGATACAGATGATTTACAAAGCCCATACTTGTCAAGTAACCTGTTTTTCTGCATAAAGGAAAACAAAACTATAGCCTGTACAACACAAAAAACAGCACTTACAGCGTTTTCAATCCCTATTATTTCATTGAGTGGATTGGCTAAGGATTGCAAAACGCAGTAAACTCCAATCCAGACAAGAGCAAATGTTAACTCGTTTTTCTCGTATAGCTTTTTCATTATATGTCCTCCTGTGCGGCTAAAACTGCGCCTTTATATGTTTGCTCCAAATGAGAAGCAATAAGTTCTTCGTCATACTCTAATGAGTTGTTAGCAATAATACTTGCATATCCGTGAGCAAATAAGGCAATCGTTAGAAATACTTTTTTTGTCTGTTCTATGCTCATTTCCATTGCTTCCTGCATAACAGAAAGGATGGGAATAAGTTCCTCTGAGTCGATCATTTCAAGTAGACTGTTCTCGGTGGCAAAGCCCGACTGGAAAAGTAAGCGGAACAGTTTAGGTTCTTCAATCGCAAAACGGATATAATTTAATCCGATTCCAAGCATAATTCCTTCTTGCGGCTCTTTTATGTTCATCAAATATTCCGTATGAAATCTATCTGCTTTGGCATAAGTAGCTTTTTTCAATTCTTCAATCGTTTCAAAATGATACATAACTGGCTGCGTGGAACAGTTCAGCTTTTTTGCAACTGTCCTAGCGTTGATATTTTCCACACCCGATTCACGAGCAACCTCAAATGCGGCATCAATAATCATATCCTTTGTGACCTTAGCTTTTGGTGGCACTATATTTACCTCCGATTTATTATATTTGTTATATAACGTAAATTATATATTAAATTTCCTTGCTTGTCAATCATTTGCCTGTGCAGTAAAAAGAACCGTTGTCCCGTAAACATTCACACGGTCATAAGCGGCTCTTTTGTGCGGAATAGCAGGTGGTTGTCTATCAAATTTTTGTGTGTTACTTTATGGCACATGAGCATTCGAGCCGGGATTGTCGGACCCATACCCTTCCAGCAGGTTGACGCCGCCCCACACGCCGAGGCCAGCGCCCAGGGCAACAACGAGGGTCTGCAGGACTTCGATTGCGGAGTTAAAAAATTCCATGGTGGTTTCCTCCTGTATAAAAAGAACTTACGGCCGGTCGGATACACACCTGAAATCTCGTTTTTTATAGCTGCTGGCCGCAGCGAAGGCTGATTTGCCGGTGTATCCTGGGGCCTGGGGTAAATAAAAAATCCTCCCGGGATGGGAGAGCGGAACAACTATTTACGGCCCGTTTACTCCCAACGGGCCAGTTCTTTCTCCCAATCTATGGTGCCTTTTGGGAGAAACGTTTTTATGGCAAGTCGGCATCCACCACATCGTACACGTCCGACGGTTTCAGTTTTAACCGGCGGTTAAGAAACTTCTCAATATCGAACATATTTTTCTTGTCGTAGTCGCCGGTCAGCTTGTAATTGGGGTGCTGGGTCAGGTCATACTTGTCCGAGAGGAAGGGCCGCACGCCGCGCAGCTGCAGGATGCACTTGCCGCCGTCCATAACAGCCAGCTCGTCCCGGCTCATGAGTTCGTGACCCGTCTTTTGGTACGATGTGCCGTAACTGGGGCTGTTGCCGCGGGTGTCCGAAGTGTTGTAAAGGTCGATCGTCTCTTTCCCAAGCGTGGCTGCCAGCTCCTTGAGAGTGGTATTTTCTGAACCGCCCAGAAAGATTTGACTGTCCATGTTCCCGATAATGGTGTCGGCGTTGTCCTTATACAGCGCCTTGAGCTGGCTCTGCGCCTGCAAAACCAGGCAGGCCGAGATTTCCCGGCTGCGGATGGTGGCCACCAGCTTTTCGAGGTTCGGGATCTGGCCGATGTTGGCGCACTCGTCGATGAGGCACCGCACATGGACGGGCAGCCGCCCGCCGTACACATCGTCGGCCTTCTCGCAGAGCAGGTTGAAAAGCTGAGTGTACACCATCGAGATCAGGAAGTTGAAGGTGCTGTCGGTGAAGGTGCTGTCGGTGTCCGACATGATGAGGAACAGCGCTGTTTTCCGGTCGCCCAGGGTGTCCAGTTCCAGCTCATCGTAGGCGGTGATCTCCCGCAGTTCAGCGATGTCAAATGGGGCCAATCTGGCACCGCAGGAAATCAAAATGCTTTTCGCAGTCTTGCCCGCAGCCAGCTTGTAAAGACGGTATTGCCGCACTGCGAAGTGGTCCGGCTTCTGTTTTGCCAGATCCTCGAACATGAGGTCCACCGGGTTTTGAAACTCCTCGTCATCCTCCCGCACTTCCATGATGTTCAAAAATTCCAGCAGGGTAGCGAAGTTTTGTTCTTCTGCCGGGGCCTCGTAGTGGATATAAGCAATAAGCGACGTAAGCAAGAGCTTTTCCGCCTTGTCCCAGAAGGGATCACCGCCTTTTCCCTCGCCGCGGGTGTTGGTCATGAGGGTCGTCACCAGCTTCAAAATGTCCTTTTCTGAGTGGATATACACGAACGGATTATAATGCATCGACTTTTTGAAGTTGATGGTATTGAAGATTTTGATGCAGTAGCCTTTCTTCAAAAAGGCGTTGCCGACCTCCAAAACCGTGGTGCCTTTTGGGTCTGTGAGGACATAGGAGCTGTGCATTTGCAGGAGATTGGGCTTGATCCAGAAGCGGGTCTTGCCGCTGCCGGACCCGCCTACGATCAGCACATTTTTATTGCGAGCAGTCTTGGGGTCTTTGGAGTGGCTGGACATGGTGAGGCGTTCGGTCTGGGTCAGGATGATGTTGTCCTCAAACTTGGGGGCCACATACGGTTCGATGTCCTTGGCATTGCCCCAGCGGGCCGAGCCGTACTCGCTGCCGTGGCGGTACTTCTTGGCGTTCTTGCTTTTCAGGTAAACCGCCAGCCGCAGCCCCACGCCGCAGCACAGACCAACAGCCAGGTCCAGTGGGTGGAAGCTGGGTACAATGCGTCCCAGGGCGCCCGGCAGTACCGACATGAGGGACATCATCTTTTCGGAAAAGTCAGCCCCGACAGCCAGCCGCCAGGCATAACCCAGATTGGTGGCGTAAAGGCCCATCAGGACATAGGGCAGGTTCAGGAGTACAAGGCGTTTGGTGTTTTGGTTCATCGCTCACCACGCTCCTGCTTCTTTTCTTTCATCCGGCCAGGTACCAGCTCTGCAGCCAGGGCCTTGAACTGCTGCAAACGCTCCAGAACACTGGGGTGCTTTTCTTTTTGGACCAGCTTGGCGGAGTAGTCTTTGAAGGCAGCAGTCAGGGTATCGGCATCTCTGGCCTTGAAGAAAACCAGATACCGCGGCGGGTCGTCATGGTTTTTGGTGATGGCGTAGTCCACACCGTACTTGTCCAAGATCCGCTTGAAATCCCGGATGCCGGTTTTCTCGATTTCAATGTTGGTGGCCCCCTGGTCCTGCCGCAGCAGCTGCTTGACGCTTTGCTTGCCCACCAGTTTACCGTGCGTCTTGCCCGCCCGCCACTGCAAGAACTTACGGGCCGCCGCCAGGATCGTCCGGCCCGTCAGCTTGGTGGTGCTGATGGCGAAGTTGATCGTTCTGTTCTCCACATCTTCCTGCATGGGGGTCATCCTCCTTTCCAGCCTGCATCAGGGCCGCGACGAAAAAGCCGAACCAGGTGCCCGCCGCAAAAAATACCGCGCCCGTCCACATGGTCAGTCCAGCCGGATGGCGATAAAGCTCTCGCCGCCCTGCATCAGGATGACGCTGTGCCGTTCCAAAAATTCCGCCAGCTGATACAGGTCTGCTACCTGAAGGGAGACGGTGTAGCCGTCCCGGTCGATGCGGAAAAAGACCATGGGGCCGACGAGATAGGATTCCTCCCCGATATCCATGACCTGCTCCGGGCAGTAGCTCATGAGGATGGGCAGACCGGGGATACCATACAGCAGGTCGGCCTCGTCGAAACAAGGCAGATAGTCGGGAGCGTCCTCCAACCGGATGACCGAGAGAGGCATCTCGGGGCCGGCCGTCGCCAGATAGAGGGGACGCTCCGACACGGGCGGGCCAGATACGGGTGTGGTGCTGTCTGCCAGCAGGCTATTCAGGATGGTTTCGATGGCACAAACCTTCTCATAGGTCTGCTGTGCGAGGGTGGGTTTCGTTTTAGTCATAGATATTTCCTTTCTGTTTTGAAGTTTTTTCTGAAATCCAGCAAAAACTCTTGAATTTTATTATGTTTCTCTTATACTATGAATAGAAGGAGGCGATTTCTGTGATTCTCAGGCCACGATATATAGACGCTCTGCGCACCTATCGCAACATCCCGCTGGTGAAGATCCTCGCAGGTATCCGTCGTTGCGGAAAGTCCACCATCCTTGAAATGCTGCGGGATGATTTGTTGGCAGGCGGTGTCATGGCAGAGCAGGTCATTTTGATGCGCTATACATCCGAGGAGCTCGAACAGGGCATGACCGACCGTGAGATGTACCAAAACATCAAGTCGCAGATGAAGGATGGCGTTTTTTACTACCTGCTCCTGGACGAGGTTCAGGAAATTGCCGGCTGGGAGAAAGCTGTGAACAGTTTGCTTGAAAACGGAAACGCCGACATCTATGTGACCGGCTCCAATTCCCGGTTGATGTCCAGCGAAATCTCCACCTATCTCTCCGGGCGGTATGTTTCCATTCCGGTATATACCCTATCGTTCGCAGAGTACCTGGACTTCAAAGCGGCCAGCGGACGTCCACCCAGAGAGCTGCTCAACGACTATCTGCGCACCGGCGGCTTTCCTATTGTTGCTCTGGGTTCTTTTGACGAGCGTTCCGCTTACCAGATCGTAGAGGGTATCTACACTTCTGTCATTACCAACGATATCACCAGACGGCATAACATCAGCAATTACGACCTGTTTAACCGGGTGGTCAAATATGTGGTGGAAAACGTGGGCAAAACTTTCTCGGCCAACGCTATCGTCAAGTTTCTCAGGGGCGAAGGGCGTTCCCTGTCCGTCGAATCCATCTACAATTACTTGAACTGGCTTGAAAAGGCTTTCGTCATCTACCGTTGTCAGCGGTATGATCTGCAGGGTAAGTCTGTCCTCAAAACGCAGGAAAAGTTTTATCTGGCTGACCCTTCGCTCAAATACTGCATGACGGGCTTCAACCCTAAATCGCTGGCATCCATGCTGGAAAATGTCGTGTATTTTGAGCTGCTGCGCCGCGGTTATGAGGTATACATCGGCAAGAATGAGACCAGGGAAATCGACTTTGTAGCTGTGCGGCGAGATGAGCGCATTTATGTGCAGGTCTGCCGTCAGCTGCCCGAAGATTCTGACCGGGAAGTCGGTAACCTCCTGGAAATCAGGGACCATTACCCCAAATTTGTAGTGACATTGGACGATCTGGCTTCTGGGAATATCAACGGTGTGCAGATCGTGCATTTGCTGGATTTCCTGTTGAGCGACAGGTATTGAAAATCAGATAAAGGTCAGGGCCATTGTTGGTCCTGGCCTTTATCGTTCCTGGCTGCGCTGGCGCTTTTTCTGCCACTGTTCCAGCAGCTTGATGATGGTGTCCTGCATCTGCTTGGGCGTGTAGGATTTCGGAAAATACTTCCGCAGCACATCGTTTTTGATGGTCACGCGGTCCATCTCGGCCTTCTTTTCTTCCCCCATGATGTCGAACATGGCATCGTAGGTGCATTTGCCCTCCTGGCTCAGTTTCTTGATGCGCTGGGCCTGGGAAAGAGACGGGGCGTTCTGGGTGTCCTGCATAGCCTCCAAAAAATCTCGCTGTTCAGTAGCCGTCAAATAGGACAGCTCCACAGCGGGATTGAAGGAGATTTTCTTTTGGTCCACCAGGTCCAGAAGTTCGGGGATGAGGTTGGTAAGACGGATGAAGCGCTGGACTTGTGTCTTGCTTAAATCAGAATCATTTGCAACCCTTTCTACAGCCCACGGCAACTTCTGACCAACTTGGTCAGAAGTTAAATCCGACCTAGCACCTTGCTTTTTTATGGCTTCCAGCTTCATTTTGTAGGCGAAAGCCCGTTCGCTGGGCAGGATGTGCTCACGCTGCAAATTGCTGTCCACCATCTTGATTACAGCTTCCTCATCACTTATGTTCCGTACAATGACCGGCAGAGTGGTCAGCCCTGCCAGCTGGGCCGCGTGCTGGCGGCGGTGCCCCGATATGATCTCGTAACCTCCTTCCGGCCGGGGCCGGGCAATGAGCGGGGCCAGCACGCCGAACTGAGCCACGCTCTCCACCGTCCGCTGCATGGCTTCATCGTCCAGCACCTTGAACGGATGGTTTTTGAAGGGATGCAGCTCAGTGATGGGGATTTGCTGGATCTGCTCGCGTTGGGGTTCGGTTGGGATTACTTCTGGTTTCTGCTCTGAAATGATTCATCACCTCCAACAGAAAAGGCCCGGAGAAAGCTCTGGGCCAAACTTTTTATCCTGTTTTGAAATCATGCTGTACCCTGGCAGCATAGGAACTGTGCATGGTCATGGGGGCGTTGTAGAGGGTCGCCAATAGATATTGCCGGACGTTTCGTACCTGGGTGGTGTTCTCTTTGAGGCACATGAGGACAAACCGCAGATGGTCGCTGTTCAGTTTCATGAGCTGGGCCTTCACCACCTCAGCGGGCTTGTCATCGCCCGCAATGCGGATGAAGCGGCGTTTGCTGCACACGGTATCAACCAGCAACTCCAGCATCTCCCGCAGCATATCCTCGTCTTCAGGATAGCTTGCAATCAGAGCATTCCAGAACTCTTGCTGCGATGTTCGTATCCGGCCTGCTTCACATATTCCCAGAATTTTCTCCCAAAGTCTGCGTTCAGCGCTTCGACAATCAGAACAAGATCGATATCTTTTGTCGCACGAAAACTCAGCTCCTCGTTTGTCATCAGAATGTCGCAGGCTGTTCCTCCAATGATGACATATTGTTCCTCGTAGCCCTGGAACCAGTTTTTAAAACTGTCAATTCCTTTTACCATCTATCTTCCTCCACAAGCAGTCCAGCATTTCTTCCACCGCTTCTTCGACTCGCTCATCCGGGTCATTCCGCAGCGCCAAGGCCAACGAAAGCTCATCCACCGTCTTTCGACCGGACAATCTTCGCGGATCATATCTCCACAGCTCCACGGCCACCTGCGACCGCGAATCCTGTAAGCGGCTTGTCAGCAGAGCGTTCGGCACAGCCTTGTTTGTCGCGTAGCAGCTAATCTTCGGCGTGTTCAGCATCGAATATTCTGCCAGCGCCAGATAGCCGCTTTCCAGCCATTCTGCTTTTACAGAATCCTTCGGGAGATAAACGGTCCTTTTTACAGGATCGAGCAGTTTCGGCTCTGCAGTTTGAAATAGTTCTTTGGGCACAGCATCTGAAAACAGGATTTTCTGAACGCCAGCCTTTTTGGCTTTGAGCAGGCCCATTTCTTCGAGCTGCCTAGATGCCCTTGAGATTGACGTCGGGGTCAAATTCAGGTCCTTTGCCGCCTGGTGCGTAGTGATCTTTCCTGCCCCATGGTAAATAAAATGGAGCAAAAGTACCTGTGCCGAGGGAATCATTTTCTCCTGCTGGATTTTTTCGGCGTTGCAGCGTTCCTGCAAATACACCGCCATAAAGGGCAGATAGATTTGTTTTTCCTTTACAACGAATGGAATTTTTTCCCGAAGCAGATACTCTTTCTGTCGGGAAGTGATCTGATCCAGCACCAATACAACCGGCAACTTTTCGCTTTCATGCACCCTTTCCAGATGCTTCTTGAGCGCCTCTATTTGTTCCAGTTCCGTTTTGGGAAAGAGAAAGACCACTTTCTGCCCATCCAGAGATGCGCCTTTCAGGGTATACCTCGTGCTGATGAAGTTGGGCAGATGCCGGATCGGCCTGCTTTCACAAGTGACTTCTATCCCCAATACCCGCTTGAGATACTCCATGTCATCACCACCCACTTATAACTCTTTTTACATATTATAACTCGTTATAAGTTATAATGCAATATATAGAGTAAAGATAATTCTGGCTAAGGCTATCTGGTCGGGTGTACAAGGATGGTCATCTTTGGGTGTGGATGTGTGTTATACTGATATCGGCTACCCGGAAGGAGGGTGATTTGCTTGCATCGCAATGCGATGCAGGACCTGATCCATGCCAGAAAGACAAAAGATCTGCTATGAGTTAAGCCCCTCACTGTAAAGCAAGGGGCTGTTTTCATACTGTTATTCTGGTTCTGCGGAGGCACCAGCCTCACTTTCTTTACTGCATTGCCCTGCATATTGACAAAGCAGATTCAGATGCTTGGGAGATTTACGGACAATTTTGGTGGCTGTATCTCCAGCAAGAAATTCCAGAAGGGTCAGTTTGGAAATTAGCAGCTTGCGCTGAATGACGAATCCAGTAATGGACTTGTTGCTGTGCCATCGTTGGACGGTCTGTGCCCCATATCCGGTCAACTCGCAGACCTCGGCAGTTGTCATCAGGTCTTTGTAATCGGCGGCAGCGGCCTCCCATACTGCAAGCAGGCCGGGTTTCTCCTGTTCTGTAAAATGAAAGGTCACCACAGAACCAGGTGCCTGGCTGCGGCGGATACACCGCTTGAGTTTGCCGCTGTTGCCTATGTAGTAGCCCGCAGGGGCACGGTATTTTTCGGGATCAAGTTCCCGGTCGATCAGATAGGCCAAAACGTCCTTCATCTCGATTTTGTATTTCCGTGTCTTTTTGCCGGAGTCTACACATTTCACAAGGCCAGAGTCCAGCAGATACTTGGCGTGGCGTTTGCTGATGTGGCAGATGCGATAGAATTGATCCTTGGTAATTGTTGCAGGGAGAGCGTCCAACTGTTGTACAATAGAAGACAGGTTGTTCATACGATGCCATCCTTTCCTGTTCTGATTTTGTCAGCAGCAGAACCAGGCAAAGGTGGGAACAAAGGGTGAAATAGTCTTTCCTGTATCTTTCCAGACAGCCCAAAATCTCTCTAAAATCTTTCCAATGGGCTATTTTAAGGTCTTTGGGGAATGGGTTCAAATCCGTACATCCTGACTGGATTTTTTAGAATTCGGCTTTCTTTTCATCGTAAACAGGGTGGTTTTTATCTTCCGGCTTCGTCTGGCATCTTCCACGAGGTTCTCTCAACTACCGTGAAACCGTAAAAACTCGAAATCTCGTAGGCCGGGCGACCGGCGCCAGGGTTCAAATCCCTGCTGCTCCGCCAAACCGAGGGGACAGGCGAATTTTGATTCATCTGTCCCCTCTTTTTTGCCGGCGCACCGCACAAGATTTGTACCCCGTGCAAAGGCCGCCTCATCAGGAGGCATCCCCCAGATCGAGGCTGGCGGCCAGCCGCACAGCTTTTGAACCCAGCGCCGTATCGTGGAGACGTGGTTCGTTTTTTCTTCTGTTTCATAGTGTATGTTTCTTTTCTTTCCAGTTTACGCTTCTTTTTCCTGCAATCCATTCAGGCAAGGGACAAGTTTGCATTCGATCGCAACGGATGCTATACTACAAGCAGCCATTTCAATCGCATGAAGGGAGGATGAATCCGCATGAAACCGTACCAGGGAATCTTGGCTTTGATCGGTTATTTGGTATTGCAGATCCTGGTGGCCCGCTTTATCTCGGTGGAGTATTATGAGCCCATTGCCGGGGTTATCGCATTGATTGTACTTGGATGGCTGCTGCACAAAAAACGGATGCTGCATCTCAGCAGCCGGGACCTGAAAGGCTCTCAGCTCCTCTTTTGTGTCGGGATCGGCCTCGGCCTGGCCCTGATTTCCAAAATAGCGATTGTTCTTGGCGTTTTGAGCCAGGAGCCGGTCCCTGAACAAATGCCTCTTACTCTTTTCTTTTGGACACAATACATGGCAACCAGGATAGTTCTAATCTCTGTCGTGGAAGAACTTTTGTTCCGGGGAAGCCTGTTTGGGTCCTTTGCCAGCTCCTTCTCTTACAAAATTGCCATGGTACTCTCGGCAGCTATCTTTGCGCTGTCACATTTGACGATTTCCTGGCCGTCTGTGTTCCTCATCGGGATCTTGCTGGCCTGGATCTATTGGCGGACCGATAATCTTGCGGTTACCATGGTGATTCATGTCACAATCAATTTGGGCACTTTCTTGTCGATGCCGCTCTACGCCCTGTTGACCACTCACCGAACCATTGGGGTGATCGTATGCCTGTTCGTGGTGTTTCTGGGAATCGGGATCACTTATCTGTGCACCAAAAAGTTCCTCCAAAAACACGACGCCTTGTCAGCTTGACCTCCTGAAACAGTCCATCACCCTCAACACAATGGCCCAGAGAAACCTCTGGGCCATATTTTTTCGGTTTTGCGATCGTGCGTGCCCGGGCAGCATAGAGGGACATTGCAGAGGGACGGACAACCGTGCACTTATACATCCGTTCCTCTTGCGGTTCATTTCTCCGGCTTTGCTTCTCCTCGATCCAAAGGAAGTTACCAGCGTTCCATATTCTTTTCAAATTTTGTCGTATAGGCTTCTTTCAATTCCTCACCGCGAATCCCATAGCAAAGAAGAACATCGTTGTAATACATCAGGACATCTGCCATTTCTTCGATGAGATGTCTTCGCAAATCGTTTTCTTCCAGTGCTTTGCTTTCTCCATTTTTCTTAATAATATCTATAACCTCTCCAATTTCTCCAATCATCCACAGCAATTTATGCTTGCCCGCTTCAGGACAAATCCTTTCCCACTTATCTTTATATTTTTCTTGCAGTGCCTGCTGCATGGCAAGCATTTCTTGAATGCTAAAATCGCTCATATTTCCCTCCTGTCCGCGTTGCTGGTTTGTTTTCGATTTTATTCTGCCACCGGTATTATACTATACTATACGGATCAAAACATCCGCTGGAGCTGCATCGGTCATAAAAAGAGCTGCCGCAGCAGTCTGCAACAGCCCGGGGCCATCTAACGCTTCAGATGTCTTTTGTTTACGCCATCAGCTATGGACGGTTTCTTTCATGTCCTTTCTCTGCATATAATTCGAGAAAATTTCAATAAACTCCACGGCAGACGGTTGGCCATGCAGCGAAAAGCCAGCCACTTTTTTCAGCCTGACGGGGTCGGTCGCCCACGCAACAGCCGATACCGTTCGGATGTTGCTCTCGACCGATTTCGGCTGAATGCCGTATTCTTTTGCAATGACCGCATAGATTTGTTTGTGCACAGCCTGAATGGCATCCGGATTTTCCAGCGTAAGTTCGACTGCACGGATCAGCTGCGCACAGCCAGCGTACTGACTGACGATGCCGAACGGCCGCAAAATGTCCAGCAAAACATTTTTCTTGTCCATACTATATTCCTCCCTTGGAACATCCAAAGCATGGACCCCTCTATTATCATAAGTCGAAAAATGTTCAAAGACAGCTTTTCCGTGAAAATCCGTTTCAATGCGTTAAAATGCGTGAAAGAAATACCGAAAGGACCCCCTTCGGAAGCTCTTGGAGGCTTGGGACCTGTAATTTTATACGGTTTCCGACAGGTCAACACAAGCAGAAAGGGCGGCAGGAGGCAGCTGCACCCCTGTAGAAAGGCATCCATCTCCCTCTGCTGCAACGGGAGCAAGTCCATCATCCAAGAGATGAACACAAGGTCCAGTTTCTCCTTATGTACAAAGTCAACTCCCACACCTGATAGTCGAAAGAATCCAAAGAAACCACGCCAGGGTGCATCTGAGGAGACAGCCATACCGAGTATTTGCCAAAAAGTGCCAGCTGCAAACCGCATGAGCACTGCAACTCTTTCACTTAAAGTACCTTGCTGCTAAGCGTTATTATCATCGTCCTATTTGCTGTGGCCTAAATTCTCATTTCATTCTGCTTCCAGACCGTTCTTCATACATTTGGTGATTCTCTCTAAAGAGATTCTGGATATCATCCACGCTGCCGATGTTTGTTATCTGAAAAGGGGTTCAAATTTTCTCTTTTGCAAACTATGTCTTCAGGCCATATTTTTACACCATGTGTCCTGCATCTATACATTTCAGGAGCTTTACACAAATTACGGGATAGTTTCGCCGATATGGCGCGCCATATTACCCATCGTAATCCTGTGATTTCATTTTCCACTTTCGATACAAAATATATGCAGGAAGGAAGCAGATAACATACATCTCATTCTTTTATCTGCGCTGCAATATCCGCATCCACAATTTCCTCGCCAGTCTTACCTTTCAGCTGCGCTTTGCTGGCTTCGCTCAGCCCATCATTGACCTCGGCATTCAAGTCGCAGGTACTGCACTGATCCAGCTGTTCTTTGGTCACCTTGCCGTCTCGGTAATCCCGGCAGATTTTCAGTTCATACATACTGTAAGGATATTTTGTAAACAGCGCCTTGAATTTATGGCGCAGCACCCACCAGGTTGGGATCCAAATGTACTTGTGCATGGCCGGCGAAACCGATCCGATCATCCAGCAGTCACGGTCACAGCAACGCACCTTTTTCCGCACTTTCTCAGCCTCCGGGCTATTCCACAATTCATCCCAGGTTTGGGTGTTCAGATTGCCCATAACTTCCTTATCTTTGGTGCCGTTGCAGGGCATCACATCTCCATAAGGGTCAATAAAGAAAGTATCGAAACTCATATCACAGGGCAGCAGTCGTTTCTGGCTGTAAATGTAATTGATCAGGCCATGATTGAAGTAGGCCCGGAACCACTTTTTGGGGCTGTTGCTGCGCAGCAGCTCATTGATAAGGTTCTCAAAGTTCTTGGCAACCATTGGCCGGTCATGGATGATATTTTTGGCCTCTACAAAATAGAAGCTGTTATGCAGGGAAGCCGTTGCAAACTCCATGCCCATCTCATTTGAGATCCTGTATAACGGCACCAGATCAGAGGCGTTCTTATCCTGCACCGTCATGCCGAAACCGACGTCCTTCATTCCCATTTCACGGAGCATTTTTAGTGTTTGATAGCCGCGCTGGTAACCGTTCTGCAGGCCGCGAATCTCGTTGTTGGTCTGTTCCAGGCCCTCAATGGAAATGCGGATGCCGATCTCAGGATATTCTTTGCACAGATCCACAATACGATCGGTGAAGAAACCGTTGGTGGAAATAACGATACGGTCGCTCTTTTTGTACAGCTCACGCACAATATCTTTCAGATCGGTACGTATGAACGGCTCGCCGCCGGTGATGTTGGTAAAGTACATCCGGGGCAGCTTTTTGATGGTTTCGATGCTGATTTCCTCTTCCGCTCTGGAAGGAGCCTTATAGCGGTTGCACATCGAGCAACGCGCATTGCAGCGGTAGGTCACGATCACGGTCCCGTTCAATTTTTTGCCTATCGTTGTTTTATCCCTGACCATTGGTTGTTCCCCCTCCTTTTTCTCATTACTTTTTCGGACAGTAAATGGGAATCAGCTTTTTATAATAGTCCTCTATCGTGTCAAAACGAATCGATTTGCAATTTTCCATGTACTGGTCGGTCAACGCACGGTCGGACCACAACGTCTGGATTTTCTCTTTTAGGTCATTTGCATTGCCGCTTTCAAATAAAGTACCGGTTTTACCTGCCTCGATCAGTTCCGGGATCCCGCCTATGTCAGCGCCCAGCACCGGCGTGCCATACATCTGAGATTCCATCACAGAGAACGGGCAGTTTTCATACCATTCGGATGGGTAAATGCTGAAGCGGGCTTCCCGGTTCAGCTTTTCCAGTGCTTTGCCGCGTTGAAAACCCACATTTCTGACATTGGGAATACCACTCAATTCACTTTCAAGCGGGCCTGTTCCGGCAAAAACAAACGGTATATCGGGAAGCTGCTTACATACTTGAATCAGAGTCTCAATCCCCTTTTCTTTGGAATAGCGGCCAAAGTACAACACATACTCTTTCTTGCAAGTATCCTTCCACTCCACCTTGTCTACAAAGTTGTGCAGGGCAATTGTCTTTTGTGCAAAAAGCGGATTGCTGTCCATTTTTGTTTTCAGGAACTTGGAGCAGCAGATCATCGTGTCGATATAATTGTATGCGCCGTTCCGTTTCCAGAACTCAGCCTCCAGCATCCCGATCACAGATCTGGCCGTGCTGCCGTGGATACACTTGCCTTTTACACAATTCAGGAAATGTCCGCCCAGACACTTTTCACAATTCTCACCGGTGTTCGGGTTGTTACACATATGATTAGGACACACCAACTGATAATCGTGAGCAGTAAAAACAATCCGGCATTTATTGCCTTCTTTGCGCCATTTCTGGATTTCCAGAATGATACTGGGCGTCAGCTGGTAATTGAAATTGTTGAGGTGACACACATCCGGCTTGAAGTCATTCAGAACAAGCCGAAGCTTCTTCCGCGCCTCTGAGGAATAGATAGTCTTTAAAGGATATGTAAGTTTTGCCAGCTTTGAGCCTCCATGAAAGTCCATATCACTGGTGTATGCATTCACACGATTGCCCACACAGCGGCCTTTATGTTCCATGCCGAAGTATTGCACTTCATGCCCCTGGCTTTTCAGATAATCACCCAGTTTAAATATGTATGTTTCGCTGCCGCCGTTGGGGTAGAGAAACTTGTTGATCATAAGAATGCGCATACTTATTGATCCTCTGCCACATGAATCGCTCCATAACACAACCGAGAACACAACAATTGCCGCCAATACAAGTACCGCCGTTTCCAAATCCTACAACGGTTTCCGAACCTGGCGTTCCGGCTCAGGTGCTCCATGATACGGCAGCGTATTGTGCAGGATATACTATCCTGTGCAAACTATCCTTTTTTATGGACCGTCCCTCCTCTATATACATCCAGTGTTTGTTGGACAACCGTATCCCAGTTGTACTTTTCACAGATAAAATCTGCCGCTTCCTTTTTGTATTGTTCTACCTGTTCAGGATGCTGGCACAATTCTTCCAGTTTCTTCTGCAAAGCTACTATGTTTCCTTTTTCAAAAAGTACCGCTTTATCTTCCACAACATCTGCACATTCAGCAATATCCGAGGTCAAGCAGCAGTTTCCGTAGCTCATCGCTTCCAGCAGGCTGAGCGGCATCCCTTCCAGATCACTGGGCAGGCAGTATACATAGGCGTTGCTATACAATTCCGCCAAGATCTGCCCTTGTACAAACCCAGTAAACCGTATTCTATAATCATCCGCAGCAAGCCTTGTGATCTCTTGCATGAATGCGTCCGAATCCGAGCTGCCGCCTGCTATGACCAGTTTTTTATCGGTATCGACCTGCTTGAATGCCTTGATCAAATACTGGATCCCTTTTTCCGGAACGATCCTTCCCAGAAACAAAATATAACCATCTTTATCGAGGCCAAACTGCTCTTGAATCAGCTTTGCCGCCTGCCGTATGGGACGCTCGACTCCGTTGGGGATAAAGACGGTTTTTCGTCCATAAGCATCAGCAAAGTATTGCTGCACGCCTCGGCTTAAAACGATGATCTCATCCGCATAACGAACGGCATTTCTTTCTCCAAATATGATATATTTCCGGGCAAACCTGCCCCACTTTTCGCCCCGTCTGTGGTCCAAGCCATGGATCGTGACCACCACACGTTTACCAAACAGCTTTGGCAGCCAGCACATGGCCGCAGGACCTTCTGCATGGACGTGCACCACGTCATATTTTCCCCATGCACAGGCAAGCGCCGCAAAGAAGCTGGACGATACCGCTGCAAATCCTTTCCTGTTTATGGTCGGGACGGTTTTGATTTTCACGCCCTTGCATTCCCGCAGTTTTGCGCTGTCAAATTTTTTCCCACTCACATGATGGCCGCTCCGGTTGTAGCAGGTCACCTGATGGCCCAGCTTCACCATTCGGCTGCTGAGTTCCTTGACCACGACCTCGATGCCGCCTTCACGGCTCCATCTTTTCTGGCCGAACATGGCGATCCTCAATTTCTCCGCACGATTTTCCATCCTACACCTGCTCCCTGCCAGCTCACCTCTTTCATATCCGCCCCTCACCGCAGGATCTCAGCTGCATAGCGCAGACCCTTCTGGATGTTGGCTCCCGCGTTTTCGATGCCGCCGCAATCATGGCCGCTGCCATGATGCTCCTGCCGATCCGGTCCTGATGCTCCTTCATTCTTCGTCCACCTTCCATCGATTTATCGTTCCGCCTTTTGTTTTATTGTACCATGTTGGGGGCTCCAATTCCACCCGTTCTTACTTTTATTTTACAGAGCAGCAGTCCCTGTGCGGCATTCTCCGGCGGCACACTGCCGTATGCGCTCCGTGTGCAGCCCATGTTGGCCGCACATGCCTGCTGCGCCGGCCAGGAACCATCTTTTGAAAGCGGCTTTCCCGATCTGTCGTTGTACTTTTCCATCCATATTGTTAGACTATTTTATAGAAAACACACAAACGCCCCCCTCCCGGGACTGCGGCAGGCGTTATAAAGCGTTCGGTTTGTAAAAAATTCAAAAGAAAGAAGGACGAATCATGGCAAGCAAGTACGACGGCCTTGCCCGCATCATCACAGCATCGGCGCTCTGGGCATATTCAGCTGGACCGCCTTTGTGGATACCGCCACCAACAACACCAGCGGCATGGTCGTCGCTATCGTGGTGTCCCTCGTTGCCATGGTGGCTGACTTCATCCTCATCCTGATCACCTATCGCGACGAGCCGGCGCAGAAGTCCTGACCCGCCTGCGTTCCTCCTTGTGCCCTGCGGGTGCGGCCTGGCTGCCGGGTCGCGCCCGCTTTTTCTTGACATGGAGTCCCGCATCTCCTACAATAAACAGGAAAGGACGGTGACACGGATGATCTATAACCCCCAGCTGGAAACGTTTCTCTGTGTGGCAGAAGCTGGCAGCTTCAACCGGGCTGCCGAGCAGCTGTATATCTCGCCCCCGGCGGTCATCAAGCAGATCAACCTGCTGGAGGACAGCCTGGGTGTGGCGCTGTTCATCCGCACCCACCGCGGCCTGCAGCTGACAGCGGCGGGCCACTCCCTGTGTCAGGATGCCAGGTACATCAACGGCGACGAGGAACAGCCCAACGAAGCCGGGCTGCGCCACTACGATGAGGTGATCGACGAGTGCCGGAAGTACGGCATCGAGCCGCTGATCACCATCAGCCACTATGAGGTGCCCTTCGTCCTGACCAAAAAATGCAATGCCTGGGCCAGCCGGGAGACCATCGACTATTTCCTCTGCTACTGCCGGGCCATCTTCACCCGGTATAAGGGCAAGGTGAAATACTGGCTGACCTTATGTCCTCCTGCCAGACCGCAGGCGAGGCCAAGAGCGGCGAGGGCAACATCCTGGGCGGGGTCCCCAACCCCTATCTGAAGGCCAGCGACTGGGGCTGGCAGATCGATCCCGAGGGGCTGCGCTACGCTCTGAACGACCTGTACGACCGCTACGGCAAGCCCCTGATGGTGGTGGAGAACGGCCTGGGCGCCAAGGACGAGGTCGCCCCCGACGGCTCCATCCAGGACGACTACCGCATCGATTATCTGTGCCGCCACATCCAGCAGATGGCCGAGGCGGTCCGAGACGGGGTAGACCTGATGGGCTACACCCCCTGGGGCTGCATCGACCTGGTGAGCGCCTCCACCGGGGAGTATGCCAAGCGGTACGGCTTTATCTACGTCCGCCGCTACGACGACGGCACCGGGGACTTTGCCCGGCTGCGGAAAAAGTCCTTCTTCTGGTACAAAAAGGTCATCGCCTCCAACGGCGAGGACCTGGAGCCGTAATCCCGGCCCGTCCCATCCCGCGCCAAACTGATAAGCCGCAGGTATACACTGCATAACCAATCGAGACTTCTGCCGAAGTCTCGATTTTTTTATACTAGGAACAGAACGGACCGCCGGAAAAAGCGAGGTCACAGTCGGAAAGGAAGCATTTTCTATGAACAACTTTATTTTTCAGAACAGCACCAAGGTCTACTTTGGGCAGGGCTGCGTCAAGGAGTACCTGGCCTGCCTGACCAAACACGCCCATACCATCCTGCTGGCCTACGGGGGCGGCTCCATCAAGCGCAACGGCGTCTACGACGAGATCATGGATGTCTTTTACAGCGCAGGCAAGCAGGTGGTGGAATTTTCGGGCATCATGGCCAACCCCACCTACGCCAAGGTGCAGGAGGGCGCCCGCCTGGCCCGCGCCTGCGGCGCCGACATGATCCTGGCCGTGGGCGGAGGCAGCGTCATGGACTGCTGCAAGGCGGTCAGCCTGGCCGCCCGCTACGACGGGGATGTCTGGGATGACTTCTGGGCCCGGCCCGGCGTTATCGACTTCGAGCCGCTGCCGCTGGGAGTGATCGTCACGGTGGCGGGCACCGGCAGCGAGTGCAACGGCGGGGCCGTCATCACCAACGAGGAAAAGAAGATCAAGACCGGCCGGGACTACCCCGCCCTCAACGCACGGTTTGCCCTGATGGACCCGACCTACACGTACAGCGTGCCCCAGGGACAGATGGTGTCGGGCAGCTTCGACATCCTCAGCCACATCATGGAGACCTATTTCAGCGCCCCCGACGCGGACAACGTCTCGGATGACATCATGGAGGCCCTGATGCGCAGCGTCATCCGCAACCTGCCTACCGGGCCGGGATGCCCCAGTTCGCCCCCGACGCCATCGACCAGAACCAGCCGCTGCTGGATCTGCTGCGCCGGATGGCCCGGGAAAAACAGGCCACCCCGGCCCAGATCTCCCTGGCCTGGATGCTGTGCAAAAAGCCCTGGATCGTCCCCATCCCCGGCATCCGCAAGGAAGAGCGCATGGCAGAGAATGCAGGGGCCGCCGGCATCGCCCTCACCGCCGGAGAGGTGGAGGCCCTGGACAAGGCCCTGGACACCGTCGGGATGTCCGCGGTCTATGGGGTAAAACAAAACTGAACATACGGAACAAGGAGGTTTTCTTATGGAGTACGCAGTTCTGAACAACGGCGTCAAGATGCCCATGGCCGGCATCGGCACCTTTCTTCTCAGCCCCGATGAGGCGGAGGCCTCGGTGCGCAGCGCCCTGCGGTGCGGCTACCGCCTGATCGATACCGCCAACGCCTATAGGAATGAAAAGGGGGATGGTCTCGGGCAACAGCGAGCCGGCCAAGATGCAGAAGGCCGGCTTCCACACCAGCAAGGCCAGCACGGTGGACGCGCCGCTCATCGACGAGTTGCCGGTGGCGCTGGAGTGCCGGCTGCTCAAGGTGAACGAGGACGGCAACATCATCGGCCAGATCCT
Source organism: Faecalibacterium sp. An58 (assembly GCF_002161515.1). Taxonomy (NCBI): domain Bacteria; kingdom Bacillati; phylum Bacillota; class Clostridia; order Eubacteriales; family Oscillospiraceae; genus Faecalibacterium; species Faecalibacterium sp. An58. The sequence continues at coordinate 10,448 of NZ_NFHX01000015.1, read as the reverse complement.
CAACGTCAGTGTGGATGACACCATCCTGAACGGGGAGGGCCAGATCGACCCGGAGCTGTTCCATCCCATCTCCTTCGACCCCGCCAACAACATCTACCGCGCCCTGGGCGAAAAGACGGGCAACGCGTTCTGGGACGGCGGCAGGCTGAAATAAGCCGGGATGGGCGCATCCGGAAGATCCATACACAACATCGGAGGAAGCGGGCTACATCAGCGGCGCCGTCTACGCGGTGGACGGCGGTGCGCTTTGGCTGCGATATCGCCTTTCCAAATAACATCATCTCCATCTTCCTTCTTTGCCGCAGGCCCGCAGCCGAATGCTGCGGGCCTGTTTGGCGTATGCATCCCCAGTAGAAACCTTCGGCTTATCACTCCATAACCAATCGAGACTTCTGACCGGGGGCGGAGCGCGTTACAATAAAGCCAGGAAAAAAGTGCTTCGGCCCCAGAAAAGAACGACCGTCCACCGTACAAAAGAAAAGGATCAAACCTATGAAACTACAGCATCGGGCCGCCGCCCTGACAGCGGCCGCCGTTCTGGCCCTGTCCACCCTGACAGCGCCGGTCACCGCCTTTGCGGCATCCGGGGATGCCGCCGAAAACGGCATCCTGGACCTTCTGCCCGCCCCCCTGCGGGACCTGATCGACCCCGAAAACGCGCCCCTGCGCATCGCGGAACAGGGCATCTTCTCGGCGGGCGGCACCGTCATCCGCTCGGATGGCACCTTTGACGTGGGCAACTACTACACCTCCCATGTGGACCACGCCAACGTCCTCTACCAGATCCCCGAAAACGACACCGAACTGCCCATGGTGTTCCTGCACGGGTACGGCCAGTCCCGCATGGGCTGGATGACCACCCCGGACGGACGGGAAGGATGGTCGGATATGTTCCTGCGCAAAGGGCACAGCGTCTGGCTGATCGACCAGCCCCGCCGGGGCGAGGCCGGCCAGACCTCGGTGGCAGGCACCATGACCACCACCCCCTCGGACCAGACCTGGTACACCCAGTTCCGCATCGGCACCTACCGGAACGATCAGTTCACCTAAAATGAGGGCTCCCAGTTCCCCCGGGGCGAGGAGGTGCTGGATCAGTTCTTCCGCCAGATGACCCCTGACACCAGCATGGACAACGACGCAGGCGATCAGGCCATCGACAACACCGTGGTGGCCCAGGCCGTCGCGGCGACCATCGATGAAGTGTATGCCCGCACCGGCAAAGACTCCATCCTGGTCACCCATTCCCAGGGCGGCCTGCCCGGCTGGGAAGTGCCCCTGTATACGGATCATGTGGCCGCCATCGTGGCCATTGAGCCGGGCGCTGCGCCTGAGGTGGGCAGCGACGCCTACAACGCCATGGTGGAACAGAACATCCCGGCGGCCTTCTACTACGGCGATTACATCGGCCAGCAGTACACCGACGTGCCCGCAGCCGCCATGTGGACCATGATGGCCTCCACCGCCGACACCTTCACTACGGCTTACACCGCCGCCGGCTGCACCAGCACAGTGGTGCATCTGCCGGATGAGGGCATCACCGGCAACGACCACTTCATGTTCCAGGATCTGAACAACGACGTCATCGCCGACCACATCGAGAACTGGATCCAGCAGAACGTGCAGTAACGAGGCGACGGCCGCCACCCGCCCGGTGCGCCGGCTCCCCCACACGATGCTATTATGATGCAACAGCCGCAGCAGGGATCTGCTGCGGCTGCTTTGCATTTGGGAACGTGTCTTGCCCATAGATATCAAAAGGGTGAACCCCGACAGGTCCACCCCGATCTCATACCAAACCGGCCGTCTGCAGGCCGCTTATTTTTCCGCATCCGGGTCCAGACCCTTGATGGGGATGATCCCGATCATTTCCTCCTGGGCCCGCTGCAGGGCATCCACATCCGAATGGATGATGCAGTGATAGATCTTGTTGTGCGTGTCGCTGTCTGTCTGATAAGGCATACCTGCCTCGTGGCGGCGCCGGGTCCGCGTACTGAGCAGCCTGGTGATATGCCCGCGGATCAGCTGCTGTACCATATAGTAGATGTCCTTGTAGAGCTTGTTGTGGCTCATTTTGATGACCTGGTAATGGAAATTGAAATCCGCATCCACCAGGTTTGCCAGCAGTTCTTCCGAATACGGGTCCGTGTCCTGGAGCTTTGCGCGCTCGTTGTAGCAGTCCAGCGCTTCTTTCAGCTGCTGTTTTTCCTCGTCGGTTGCGGTGTAAACAGCCAGCCGCATACACTCGTATTCCAGCAGGTTCCGCAGCTGCTGCACATCCCGGTACTGTTCCTCCCCCTCATAAAAGACAGATATCTCATTGAGGATGGGCTTGAGAGAGAAGTTGCAGACAAAGGAGCCCTCGCCCACACGGGTCTCTATGATGCCCAGGGTATTCAGTTTTTGCAGTGCCATCCGCACGCTCAGCCGGTTCACTCCGAACATATCCGCAAATTCTGCTTCGGAGGGGATCTTGTCCCCCGGCTGCCAGACGCCGTCCGCTATGTCCTGCTTGATCGAGGCACACACCTGGTCTACCACCGACACCCGTGCGATTTTCACGCGCCTTCTGCTGTTCTGTTTGATCTGTTCCTGTCTCACATTTTTCACCCGACCATGTTTCTGTAGAGATTGTGGCTATAAGAGCTCTGAACACGGCAAATTCTTTGCACATGTATATGTATTATTATAGCGGTTCGTTTAGCTTTTGTCATTACCTTTCATAAATTTTGCTCCTCCCGGGCGCGTCTCCTGCAAAGAGGTACAAGAACGCCCCCTTCCGGCGGCTGGACCGAAAGAGGGCTGTTCTGAGGGGATAGAAAGGGCAGGTATACGGGATTCAGGAGGATCACTCGATGACAACTTTGCGTGCGGTGGCCATTTCCTGTTCGCTCATCTCCTGGCCGATGCCGGGCAGCTCAGGCACCTCGTAATAGCCATCCTTGGGTGCATAGTAGTACTTGCCTGCGTTCTTGAATTTGGTCAGCAGGTTGGCGTTATGCTCCTCATGGATCACGAAGTTGGGGATGACCGTCTCGACCTGCAGGGCAGCTGCCGTGGCGATCGGGCCGCCGCAGACATGGATCTGGACGCCCACGTCATAGACCTGAGCCATATCGCAGATCTTCTTGGTCTCTGTAATGCCGCCGGTATTGCACAGGTCGGGCTGGATCACATCCAGGGTCCGGTCCTCCAGGAACTGGCGGAAGCCCCAGCGGGTGGAGCTGCGCTCACCGGTGGCCAGAGGCAGGCCGCTGCGCTCCTTGATGTGCTTGAACAGGGTGGGGTTGCAGGGCATGGTGGGTTCTTCGTAGTACATGATGCGGTAGGGCTCCAGCTCTTTGCCTAGGATGGCCGCGGTGTTGGCATCCAGCAGAGAGTGGATCTCCACAATGATATCCAGATCGGGGCCGCCCGCCTCACGGGCCGCGGCGATCCGCTCCACCGAGCGTTTCAGATCGTGTTCGCGGTAGCAGCCGCGGATCTGGTTGCCCTGCGTGCCCATGATCTCAGCCAGAGGCCGGGGTTCAGTGGGAGCAAACACAGGATCGATCTTGACCGCGTCATAGCCTTCAGCCATGGCGTCCTTGACAACGTCGTAGTAGTCCTGGGGATCGTACAGCAGGCCCAGACTGTCGCTGGCCTCGATCTTGGTGCGCCAGCCGAACTGCAGCTGGCTGGCGTAAGCGCGCAGCTTCTTGTTGGTCTTGCCGCCCAGCAGTTTGTACACCGGCAGGTTCAGCGCCTTGCCCTTGATGTCCCAGCAGGCGGTATCGATGGCCGCCATGGCCGAGGTGATCACCAGGCCGCCGCCCATGCCCCAGAAGGTATGACGGTGCAGGTGTTCCCAGATCTCCTCTGTGTTGAAGGGGTCCATACCGATGACCAGCTTGGCGAAATCCTGGCACTGACCAAAGGCCGCCTCCCAACTGTTGCCATAAGCCAGGCCGGCCTCACCGAAGCCGCTGATGCCCTCGTCCGTGTTGACCTTGACCGTGATAAAATTGCCCAGATAGCATTCAACGCTTGTGATCTTCATACAACGTTACAGCTCCTTTCTTGTCTGCATTCTGTTTTGTGTATCGTTATTCCACGACATACCGGATGGAGTGCTCCATCGCCCAGGGGCTGATCTCTGCGCCCAGGCCAGGGCCCTCAGGCACTTTGAACCGGCCGTTCACCGGCTGGAAATCCACTGTGCAGAGCTCGCGGTTGTAGTCGTGCAGGTTGAACACATGGTGTTCATGGATGACAAAGTTGGGGATGACGGCTTCCAGGTGGAGGGCCGCCGCTGTGGACAGGGGCGAAGCGCAGACATGGGCCTGTACCGAGATGTCATAGACATAGGCCATGTCGCAGATCTTCTTGGCCTCGGTGATGCCGCCGCAGTTTCCAATGTCAGGCTGGATGACCTGGATGGCCTGATCTTCAAAATACGGTGCATACTGCCAGCGGGAGTAGACGCGCTCACCGTGGGAGATGGGCATGGACAGCTTGTCCGAAATGAACTTGGCCGTCTTGGGGGTGGGAGTGTTGGGCTCCTCAAAATAGAAGATATTGTACTTCTGGACGGCACGTCCCAGCTGCACGGCGCTCTGGGCGTCGGGGCGGGAATGGTTCTCCATGATGATATCCACCTTGGGACCGATGGCCTCCCGGACGGCGGCCACACGTTCTTCCACCACATTGACGTAGTAGGGGGAGAGCAGACGGCAGCACTCCTCATCGGTGTAGGCATGGCCGTCCTTGGGGTCATAGGTAAAGAAGTCGATCTTGATGCAGTCGTACCCTTCCTCGACCGCCTTCATGGCGTTGTCCACATAATCCTGCACCGTGACGGCATCGTGGGGAGCGCTCATGGTCAGGCTGTCCTTGCATACATCCAGACCCCAACCGAACTGCAGCTGGCTGGCATAGGTGCGGATGTTGTCCCGGCGCTTGCCGCCCAGCAGCTTGTAGACAGGCACTCCAAAGTATTTGCCCTTGATGTCCCACAGGGCGATATCGATGGCACTGATGCCGGCAAACACCACCGGGCCGCCGTTCTGGCCCCAGAAGGTGCACTTATACAGCTTGTCCCAGATGACCTCGTTGTCCAGAGGATCCATCCCGATGATCAGGGTGGCCAGGTCGCGGATCATGGCTGCGGCAGCCGGTGCGCCGTTGCAGTAGGCCAGGGCGGCTTCGCCGTCGCCATAGATCCCCTCGTCGGTATAGATCCGGCAGAGGACGGGCCGCCATTCGGGGCGGCGGGCCTGCACTTCGAACACTTCGACTTTTGTGATCTTCATAGCTTTGATACCTCCTGTTCCGGGCCGATGCGGATCAGCCCTGGGTCATGATTTGGGTTGTTGTTCGGACGCGGTATGTTCTTCGGGTTCACCGCTCCAGACCGAGGTATGGATGACGATGTTGCCCGTTTTGGAACGCCACAGGCCGATCGCTGCCAGGATCACGATGGCCGCCACGTTGATGGCCGCCAGAAGGGGACTCATGGACAGACAGCTCTTCCACAGCACCACCATAAAGAAGAAGAACGATACCCAGCAGATGACGTAATACAGCGCGTCAGGCACATGGAGGCGAGCCTTCTTCCAGGAGTTGGGGTATTTCTTGGGCAGTTTCAGGTAGGCGATCATGTTCAGGATGGCAAAGGCCGATGTCATCAGCTGGACCATATTGGTGATCACTTCGATGGAGAAGCCGAAAACGATGGGGATCATGCCCACGACATACATGAAGGTCAGGATCCACACGCGGGCGCCGGCCTTGTTCTTTTTGCCGAAGGAGGCAGGCAGCCAGCCGTCATCGCAGGACTGGCCAATGTTGATGGCGTTGTAGGCAAAGGAGGAGTTCAGGGTGGAGAGCAGCGCCATGATGGGGCCGCCAATGATGAACAGGATGAACAGCCAGGTGGGGAAAATGCGCTGTGCCGCAAAGACCAGGGTGGTGGAGCTGCCGTATTCTTCCACGGTCATGACGCGGGTGCCGGCCATGGCCACGCCCACATACAGAACGATCAGGGTAGGGACCGTCATCAGCATGGCCTTGGGGATATCCCGCCGGGCGTTTTTGGAGTCCTTGCCATAGGAACTGGTCATGTAGTAGCCCTGGCAGGAGTAGACGAACAGAAGCACCGCGCCGGTAAAACCGCCGGCGATCTGGCCGTTTTCAAAGGTGATGCCCCAGCCCTGGGTCAGGAACTCGGGATCGCTGAAATCAAAGATGGGCAGACTGCCCTGGATCACACCGGCCACTGCAAAGACAAACAGCATGGCGATCAGCAGCCAGGTCATGACCTTTTGGGCAAAGGCCATGATGTCCACGCCCATCAGGTTGACCACAAAGAAGAACGTCAGCAGGGCGCCGCCCACGATGATGCGGGCCAAGTGGCTGCCCAGGATGGGGAAGATATCACCCAGATAGGCCGCCGCTGAAGCACCAAACAGGGACAGGGAGAGGCATTGGGTCAGGTAAGCGTAGGCGAAGATGCCGCCCACCGTCGGACCGGCAAGTTCGCACAGCATCGAGTAGTTGCCGCCGCCCAGGCGGAGCGTGGAGGAGATAAAGATGGTGGGCAAAACCATGATAAAGCCCATGATGATCGCCGTCAAATAGGCCAGCCAGGCCGAATAGCCCGTCATTTTGATGGCCGGGACGATCAGGGTGATAACGCCAGCGCCAATGACCTGGCCTACAGCCAGCGCGTACAGCTCTTTGGTGCCAAGCGTACCTGGTTTGGGCTCCGGTTCATGGATGATTTTAACTGCCATAGTTCAACGCCTCCTTATAGTTGGGTTTTATGATTCCTTTTACCATAGGCCCGCGCAGAGGCATCGCTTCCCGGCGCGGGCCAAAACCGTTTGGTTTACTGCCGTTGTCTTGTACGCTGCGCCTTCCGTCACGGCGTACTCCGCGATCTCCCCGGCCGGACCGGGGCATTACTCGATCACTTTGTAAAGGACCGCCTTATCGATGGCCTCCCGCAGGAACTCGTTGCCGATACCGGGCAGGTCGGGCACGGTGAAGCAGCCATTCTCAGGCTGGAGGTTGTATTTGGTCAGGCCTACGCTGGTGTCCATCCGGTTGCAGGTGTGATGCTCATGGATGATGAAGTTGGGGATGGTGCACTCCAGCTGCAGGGCAACGCTGGTAGCCAGGGGACTGCCCGCCGCATGCACCTGGACCCCCACGTCAAAAGCATGGGCCATATCGCAGATCTTTTTCGTCTCGCTGATGCCGCCGCAGTTGCCGATATCGGGCTGGGCCAGCTGCAGCAGGTTCTTTTTGAAGTATTCTGCGTACTGCCAGCGGGAGAAGATCCGTTCGCCGTTGGCGATGGGCACCGAGCTGTATTTTGCGATGTACTCCACCGTCTGCGGGGTGGGGGTATTGGGCTCCTCAAAAGCCAGGATATTGTATTTTTCAGCCAGCTTGGCCAGCTGAACCGCGCCCAGGGCGTCCGGATAGGAGTGGTTCTCCATGATGATGTCCACTTCATCGCCTGCGGCTTCCCGGGCTGCCTTCATCCGGGCTTCCACCATTTTGAGCTGTTTGGGCGTCAAAAATCCGGTGGTGTCCAGGAAGCTGAGGGGCTTGCCTTCTTCGTCGCGGTCAAAGAAATCGATCTTGATGGCGTCGAACCCTTCTTCCACTGCCAGCTTGACATTGTAGGCATAATCCTCAGGGGTGACGGCCCACAGGTGTTCGCTGACGCCAGTCTGTCCCCAGCCGAACTGCAGCTGGCTGGCATAGGTGCGCAGCTTGTCCCTTACCTTGCCGCCCAGCAGCTGATAGACCGGGACATTGAAGTATTTGCCCTTGATGTCCCACAGCGCCACGTCAATGGCCGCGATGCCCGAAAAGACCACCGGGCCGCCGTTCTGGCCCCAGAAAGTCTTTTTGTACATGGTCTCCCAGATCAGCTCTGTTTGCAGAGGGTCCATCCCCAGCACCAGTTCTGCCAGGTCGCACACCATGCCAAAGGCAGCGCTTCCGCCTATGCCATAGGCCATGCCCGCCTCGCCGTCGCCGTACAGGCCGGTATCGGTGTAAATGCGGCACCCGATGGGGCTGTTGGTCTTGCTTTGGGCGGTCGGAAGCCGGAACACTTCCACCTTTGTGATTTTCATAAATCCACCTCCTAGTTATTGAAGTGTTCAGTTGTTCGCTATGTTGCCATTATATAAATCATTCAGCGAATAGTCAATATAGTTTCGCCTTATTTGTATAAATTTATAAAACAAGAAGAAAAGAATTATACAAAACAGAGAGACTTGATTTAATCGCATCTTTTTTCTTTCCCTTATGACAAAAGCCCGCCCGGCGCCAAAGGCGCGCCCAGAGCTGGCGGCTTTTTCCCGATTCGCAGGTGCAGCCAAAGGCTGCGGCTGTTTTGCACATCGGCATAAAATGTGGTATACTGTTACGAAAACAGTTCTGTGCAGAGAGGTGTTCCTAATGAAGATCCCAGCCCGCGGTTTTACCCACGCCGGCAAGTTCCACGCCGACGATGTGTTTGCGACCGCACTTTTGCAGATCCTGCGCCCGGACATCAAAGTCAGCCGGGGCTTTGTGGTGCCGGATGACTTCGACGGCATCGTCTATGACATCGGCGACGGTATGTTCGACCATCACCGGGAGCCCCGTCAGACCCGCCCCAACGGGGTGCCTTACGCGGCCTTCGGGCTGCTGTGGCGGGTGCTGGGTCCCGGCCTGGTTGGGGAACGTCAGGCCCGCCTCATCGATGAAAATTTCATTCAGCCTTTGGACCTGAACGACAACACCGGCGAACAGAACAGCCTGTGCGATGCCATCGGCTTTTTCAATCCGCCCTGGGACAGCGCCGACAGCGCCGATGACCGCTTCTTTGAGGCGGTGGCGGTCGCAAAGCAGATCCTGTCCCGTCAGATCGAGGCGGCCAACGCGGTCAACCGGGCGGACGAAAAAGTGCGGGCCGCCTACGCTGCCTCCAAAGACGGCATCGTGGTGCTGCCCTGCTATCTGCCCTGGAAAAACGGCCTGTACAAAACCGACGCTCTTTTTGTGGTGTACCCCAGCCAGCGGGGCGGCTGGAGCGCCCAGTGCGTCACCGACCACCGGACCAAAAAGCCCAAACTCCCCTTCCCCGCCTCCTGGGCCGGCCAGCCCCAGCAGGTCATTGAAGCCCGCAGCGGTCTGGATGGGATCAGCTTCTGCCATGCCAGCCGCTTTTTGATCACCGCCAGGGACAAGCAGACCGCCGTGGCCGCCTGCCGCCTGGTGCTCAAGAACAATGGACGGTGAATCGTTCGCCCCCGCCTATGTCTACATGGTCCGCTGCGGGGGCGGCAGGCTGTACACCGGCTGGACCAACGACCCTGCCGCCCGGCTGCACGCCCACAAAACAGGGCAGGGTGCCCGGGCGACCCGGGCCTTCGGAGCTCTGAGCCTGGCCTACCTCGAACCCTGCGCGGACAAGCCGGCGGCGCTGCGGCGGGAAGCCGCCCTTAAAAAGCTGTCCAAATCCCAAAAAGAGGCCCTGTGTGCCGAATGGGCCCGGCAGATGCAGCCCCGGCTGTCCATGGCCACCTGCGCCGATGCTGCCGACATCCTGCACATTTATAACTGGTATGTGCGCAACCGGATCGCGACCTTCCAGATCACCCCGTCCACCCTGGAGGAATACCAGACCTGGGTGGAGGATACACTGGCCCGAGCTCCGCTGCTTCTGGCGCGGGACGGGACCGGCCGCCTGCTGGGCTATGCCTGCGCCCATCGCTATCATCCCCGGGAAGCCTTTGACTGGGATGTGGAAAGCACCATCTACTGCGCCCCGGACGCCTGTTCGGCGGGGGTGGGCGCCAAATTGTACGGCGCGCTGCTGGAGCTGCTGCGCATGCAGGGGTATTGGAACGTCTATGCCCTCATTGCCGACCCCAACCCGGCCAGCGAACGCTTTCATCAGAAGTTCGGTTTCACCTGCGTAGGCCGCCAGCCCCACACGGCTTACAAGTTTGGCCGCTGGGCCGGGCTGTCCACCTGGTGGCTGCCCCTGCGCAAAGGCAGCGCCGCCCCCGCTCCGGCCCGCCTCCGGCTGGAGCCGGCTGAGGTAGACCAGGTGCTGGCGAAATACAATCAGCGCACACCCTAAACAGGCGAGCACCCGCTAAAGGCGGGTGCTTTTTGTTTGGGCTCTGCACGGGAGGCCCGATGGCCCCTTGCAAGCCCCCGGGAATGTTGACCTGTGGTCAAGTTTTTGCTCTAAAAGTTAAAAAACAGTCAGCTGACCCGCCCAACCGCAAAACAGTCAGCCCCATCCAGGGCGCGGCAAAAGCGGGCGGCACACAAAAGCAATGCGGGGGCCGGCTTTGCAGCCGGCCCCCGCAGAGGGACCCTATCTTTCGTGACGCAAAAGTTCTTTTGTTTTGGTGCGATCAACAACAGAAGGAATATGGTTCTATTCCTCTTTG
>NZ_NFHX01000014.1:0-56225 GCF_002161515.1 Faecalibacterium sp. An58 | reverse complement strand
GAAAAAGTCCGGCTGCATCGTGGAACGCCGGGGCAAGCACATCACGCTTTGCGCGCCTGGCTGGAAAAAGCCGGTCCGGCTGCGCAGTCTGGGTAAGGGCTACACACAGGAGGATTTGATCGCCGTTCTGGCCGGGACCAGAGAGCACACGCCCCACAAAGTGCCGGCTGCCGCTCCTGCAGCGCCCAAGGTCAACCTGTTGGTGGACATTCAGGCCAAGCTCCAGGCGGGCAAGGGCAAAGGTTATGAGCGCTGGGCCAAGGTGTTCAACCTCAAGCAGATGGCCCAGACCATGGCCTATCTTTCAGAGCATGACCTGCTGGACTACGCCGCTCTTGCGTCAAAGGCTGCTGCTGCGGCTGAAAGGCACAACGATTTGCGGGCGCAGATCAAGTCAGCGGAAAAGCGGATGGAGGAGATCGGCACCCTGCGGACGCATATCATCCAGTACGCCAAGACCCGTGACACCTATGTGGCCTACCGCAAGGCGGGATACAGCAAAAAGTTTCTGGAAGCCCACCGGGAGGAGATCACCCTGCACAAGGCCGCCAAAGATGCCTTCGACAAGCTGGGCCTGAAGAAGCTGCCCAAAGTCAAAGATTTGAACGCTGCGTATGCAGAGGTGCTGAGCCAAAAGAAAAAACTGTATCCAGAATACCGCCGCGCCCGTGACGAGATGCGGGAGCTTTTGACCGTCAAGGCCAACGTGGACCGGGTGCTGAACATGGAAGCGCCCGAGGCCGGGCGTGAAAAAGACCACAGCCAGCGTTGAGCAGGCTGTGGTCATAATTTTACAAAGCGTTCGTAGAACGCGCAGCCGCAGAAGGGACTTCTGCGTTCAAATGGGGTTTGGGGTGTGCACCAACAAGCATCCTCTGGCTAAATGGATAGCCAGAGGAATTGCTTGCTGGCACAATGTCATCAATGAAATAAAAATAAGTTTCATCACAGACGGTTAAACACCTGTCTAGAACAAAGCGGGAATGTCACCTTCAGTTTGGGCTGAGTGTGACATTCCCGCTCATTTTAGGCAATCAGGATTGGACAGGATAGGGAGGATGGTTTCGATATGGTTACTTCGAGTCTCTACGGAAGCACATGAACCAATCCAGGCAATACTGATTCTCGCTCTGGTTGTCCATCCGCTCCTTGGCTATGCCGCAGCTGCCGGCGGTGGGCACTATGACATCATCGCCGGGCCGCCAATCGGCGGGGGTGGCGCAGGTGTCAGCGTCTGCCTTTTGGAGAGCCAAAATGATGCGCTTGATTTCATCAAAGTTGCGGCCTGTAGACAGCGGATAGTACAGGATGGTCCGTACCACCCCGTTGGGATCAATGATAAATACCGCCCGCACCGCCTGCGTATTGGACTGGCCCGGTTGGATCATGCCGTACTTGTTGGCAATCTCCATGCGGATATCCTCGATCAGAGGAAAGGTTACATTGATGTTTTTCTTTCCATTCCATTCAAGCTCCTGGATCTTCCGCAGCCAGGCAATGTGGGAATAGATGGAGTCCACGGAAAGTCCTACCAGTTCGGTGTTGAGAGCCTTAAACTCATCCCTCATGGAGCCAAAGGTTATAAACTCCGTGGTGCAGACTGGCGTGAAATCCGCAGGATGGGAGAAGAGGATCACCCATTTGCCAGCGTAATCCTCCGGGAATTTGATAGAACCCTGGGTGGTGACGGCCTCAAAGGACGGGGCCTTGTCGCCAATGAGAGGCATTCTGTTTTCCTGATCCATGGTAAGCGCTCATTTCGTCAGTAGTCAAGTTCGATGAAAACGATATATGAGTTCTTTGGAGAAAGGCCGTAATACTCGATCTAAAACAGCGTTAATGCAGCAGCTCGCTTTCCAGATCCTGCAGCATGATGTCCAGTGCGGTGATGCCACCCTCGGCGGTATACCAGACAGCAGGGTGGGCCAGATAGATCAAATGGCCGTTCTTGTAGGCGTCAGTGCCCATAACCAGCTCATTTTCCATGATGTCCTGCGCCAGCTGGGCACCGTCGGTGCCAATGGCAGCATCGCGGTCCATCACAAAGATGTAGTCAGGGTTTTTGTCAACGATAAACTCGAAGGAAGCCTCATTGCCGTGGGTGGAGGTATCGATGTTGGCGTCCACGCCAATATTCTCAAAGCCGACCTCCCGGCCGATGATGGAGCAGCGGCCATCGTTGCCCAGTACGTTGAAGCTGCCGCTGGTGCACATGCCCACAATGGCGGTCTGCCCCGCCGAGACCTCCTGCAGGGCGGTGATGCGGGCATCAAAGCCGGCCATCAGTTCGTCAACCTTCTCCTCCAGGCCGAACAGGGAGGCGATGGTAGCGGCATTCTGACGCACGCTCTCCACAACGCCAAGTTCGGTATCGGTGGCCAGATAGACTACAGGGGCGATTTCACTGAGGGCATCGTAACTGGAAGCCAGCCGGCCGCCGATGAAAATCACATCCGGCTCGCAGGCCATGACCGCCTCCAGATCAGCCTCCTTGATGGTGCCCAGATTGGCAATGTCATCGGTGATGTAATCCTGAAGGTATTCCAGGCTGGTATCGGCGGTGCCCACAACACGGTCACCCACGCCCAGAGCGTCCAGAATGTCCAGGGATGCCATATCCAGAATGGCAATCCGCTGGGGATTATAGGGGACTTCCAGCTCCACCAGCTCCTTGCTGCCGTTGTAGCTGGAGATGGTGATGGATTCCGGCGTTTCACTGGATGCAGTCTGGCTGCTGGCGCTGACTGTGCTGCCGGCCGAAGTGGCTGTCTGTCCGGAGCAAGCCATCAGGCTGAAGGCCACTGCACCAGCAAGGGCAAGGGTAACGATCTTTTTCTTCATCATGTTTCTCCTTTTCTAAAAAGTACTGAAAATTAGGGTCAATAGTAGATGGACAGAGGTTTGCCTGCAATGGTCAGGATCTCAAAGTCCACCCCGTAGATTTGGGACAGATTTTCCTTGGTCATCACCTCCTCCACTGTGCCGAACCGGGCAATTTTTCCGTCCTTGAAGGCACAGATATAATCGGAATAGAATGCCGCATAGTTGATTTCATGCAGCACCAGAATTACCGTCTTGCCCAGCTCGTCGCACAGGCGGCGGACGGTCTTCATCATGTTGGTGGCGTGGTAGATATCCAGATTGTTGGTGGGTTCGTCCAGCAGGACGTATTCGGTGTCCTGGGCGATGACCATGGCGATCAGGGCCCGCTGCCGCTGGCCGCCCGACAGTTCATCGATGAACCGGTCCTGGAAGTCTTCCAGCTCCATATAGGCGATGGCACGGTCGATGATCTTTTGATCCTCTGGGGTGACCCGGTTGCCTGAATAGGGAAAACGCCCGAAGGTCACCAGCTCCCGTACCGTCAGCTTCATCTGGATGTTGTTGCTCTGGGTCAGAATGGTCAGACGTTTGGAGAGCTCTTTGCTCTTCCATTTGCCGATGTCCTTGCCCTCAAAATCCACCAGCCCGCTGTCGTGGGCGATCAGCCGGGAGATCATCCCCATCACGGTGGATTTGCCCGCGCCGTTGGGGCCGATGAGAGAGATCACCTTTCCCTTAGGAATGGAAAAGGTCACTCCGTCCACCACCGTTTTGCCGTCGTACTGTTTGGTCAGTTCCTTGATCTGCATGGTCACACCTTCTTTCTTGTCAGGAGGAGATAGAGGAAGTAGAGGCCGCCGCCCACCGTGATGAATACGCTCACCGGCACCAAACCAATATAATCCGAACCAGTTCTTCCCTGTGGGGGACGGGTTCGGATTATTTGTTTATTTCGAGAGATATGAAAATACATATTTCCCAAACGGCGTTATAAAGCGCCCTGAATCCAAACCGCGAGGATCGCGAAAGAAAAAGGCAGACAAGTAAAAAACAGGCAAGGCAATCCCCAAATCGGCGGATTGACTTGCCTGTTTCTATATTTAGTCAGCGGCTTGTGCTGCAATTTCTTTATCTGGCTTTTCTGCCTGTTGCGCTTTCCATTCTGCAAATTCCCGCTGCCCTTCCTCACTCTCATAGAAGGCAAGAATATCGGGGAAAATGCACCGCGCTATGATCCCAATTTCCCGTTGTGGAATTGAGGTGTTGTTTATCAATTTCTTCTTTCTGGCCAACAAACGACTCCTCTCTCATATGTTCAGGTGCCCTGATTCAGAATTTTCGCCGCCCGTTTCACATTTTCCGCCGCGTTGCCCTTTCGGAAATTCTCGCCGTTAAACTGGATAGGGACGCAGACTTCCAAAACCCTGTCGTAGATGCGGCGCTCGTCCAGATCGGCAGCCTTCTGCATCACGGAAAGCGGGATGTTGGTGGTGACGATCATCGGTTTGCCGGTCAGCAGCCGTTTGTTGACCACATCAAACACGCGCTCCCTGCCGAAACTGGTGTTCCGTTCCGCGCCCAGGTCATCCAAAATCAGCAGCTCCGGGCGCATCAGCATTTTCAGGTAAGCATCCCGGTCCGCGCCGAAGTTGCCCTGCATACGGTTCACTACATCGGGCAGGCCGACAAACAGGACCGAAACCATTTTCTCAATCAGGGCGTTGGCAATGCAGCCCGCTGCATAGGATTTCCCGGTGCCAACATTCCCAAACAAGAGCAGCCCGGTTCCATCTTGGTGGAAACTATCCCAGTTTTCGGAATATCTTCTCGCTTTAACAAGCTGTGGAGTCATCACCTCGGCATTTTCAAACCGCCATCTGGCGGCGGGAATATCCCGGAACGCTTCGGAGCGGAGCATGGCAATCCGGTTTAGCCGCTCCAGCTCCCGCTGTTCTGCTTCGCGCCGCGCCCGTTCCTCAGCCGCACATTTGCAGGCAATCGGATGCTTGTCCAACCCGTTTTTGCGGTACTGTTCGGGAAAATAGGCTTCTTTGGGCGTGTGGCACTTGCCGCAGTATTTCAGCCCGTCATCCGGGTTGATGTAATCATCCGGTGCAGTGTTCAGGGTATCTGCTGCCTCAACGATTGCAGCCATGATTGGATTTACATTCACAAACATTCTCCTTCCTCATAGGTCTCTGTGTAGTCGTAATTCTTACTGGGCTTCGGTTTGCTATCCTCGTCCAGCCACTTGCGAATTGTGGCGTAATGGTTGGCGTAGTGCTTTCCGTTGGAGGCCATATAGGCCGATAGCCTGTTGATGTAATCCTCGTATTGGCCGGGATATATCGATTGCAGATCGGCCAATTCACTGTCCGAAAGAAAAACATTCTGATACTGCCCAAAACAGCGGCGGGCGTTCTCCCTCCTGTTATTCTGACTGGAATCTGTTTTATTCTTCTCTTTCTTACTTGTGGGCAAATTTTGCCCCATACAAGGGGAAGATTCACGCCCATCCATTGTGCAGATATTACCCTCTGGACGGGAAGAAAGCTGCACCTCATCGGGCAGTTGCAGGAAAATACGATTTGCCCGGTTCCAGCCCTGCCGGACGCGGGTGATGAGGCCCGCATTTTCCAGCTCGGCCAGAGCGGCCTTGACCGTCCGCTCACTCCGGTTCAGGTCATTTGCCATCTGGCGGATGGTGTAAATCACATAGACATTCCCATCCTCCGACACCCAGCCGGATTTCTGGGAGAGCTGTGTGCGCCCCAGAAGAAGGGCATAAAGCAGTTTGGCATTGATCGAGTATTCTCCCCGAAGGATAAACCGGGGCAACGGCACGAAAGGCGGCAGCGGGGTATCGGTTTTGTAGTAGATGGCACATCACTTCCTTTCTTCGGCGCAGGGCAATTAAGGCGGGCGGTTGGATCGTTTGGAGTGGTAATGTGGGCAGACGATCACCGCAGCACGGAAACTTTGTTTGCAGTTGTAGACGCACTTGCGACACAAGGCGTTATAGGTGATGCGTCCCCGGTCGTTCAGGAAGAACACCCATTCCTCCTTTCGTTTTTTACTCATACGCGGCATAGCGGCCTCCTGTGGTTATAATTCCTTTCGCTGGGTCTCTTTGAGCAGCGACCAAATCTCGACCTGCCGTTCTTTCAGCTCCGCAACATCCTCAGCGTAGAGATTCCCGGTGCTGTTGATCCGGCGGCAAATCTGGTTGATATTCCCGGCAACCCGGCTGACGGCTGCGGCCAGCTTTTTCTGCTGGGTGTAGTCCACTTTGATGATGTAGCCGTCAATCGCCATTTTTCTGAGATATGCGCCCATGTTCCTGGTGCCGAGCTGTGCCATTTTGCTTTGGATGAGCCGCCGCTCCTGCTCGGTGACACAGAATTCAATGCGGATCGGCCTTGTTCGTTCAGCCATTGGATATTCGCCTCCTTCAAACTACAACGGACAAATTTTTACGGATTGGGGGGGACACCCGAAAAAATATTCCCTCTCATATTTCAACGGACAGTTTCGAGCAAAAACTTGGTACCTGCTCAGAAAAATTTCCTTTCACTTTACAACGGACATTCTTTTCGCCGATTAGCGGGTACGGCAGGAATAAAATTTTCACGCCATAAATCAGTCCCTCTCACTTTATAACGGACAAATTTTTGCGAATTGGGGGTATCCCCCAAAATTCTTTTCACTTTACAACGGACATTTTCTCCGAGAAAAACAGGGGTCTGCTTGAAAAAAGTGAAAATAAAAATGCTCCCGGCCTTGGAAAAAGCGGAAGCATCGCGTTCTGCGGATATGAGATTTTAGAGTGCAGCAAGCACAGCCGCTGTCCGTACACAGCGGCGAAATGAGCGTTCCGGCCTGTCTGCCAGTCTGCTCATTTGTTCTTGTTGGGAGCACCCAAACCCCTATAAAAACGCCACTTTGTTGTTGTAGAAAGGAACTGAAAAGTATTACCGCTTCAAGTTTGAAGAAATCCGCTTTTCCGATGAGAAAATGGTGACTTTGGTGGAAAAGATCGGATGTCATAATTTAACAAGAAATCGTGCTCGTAGGATGAAAGGATAAGTCGTTTTTAGAAAAGCGCTCAAGAAGTGCTCGTTCACAAGTTCTAAAAATAAACCATACGCAACCGGATTGACAGCAAAAGAGGCCTGGAGTTGTACTCCAGGCCTCTTTTGCTGTGCATACGGATAAGAGCTATCATACCTCTGCTTTTACATTCAGTCTTAAAAGCGGAGCCTGACGAAAACGCCAATATTTGCCAGGAAGAGCATAGATGCCGACCAGGATTAAATACAGTTTTTTGGGGAGTCTAGGACCCCTCATTTTTTCTTCACTGTATCGCGGTCAATAGGGCTTCTTTCAGCTTCTGTTCGATACTGAGGAGTTCTGTTTCGGCATTCTGGCGGGCGGCGCGGCCCTCCTGCTGGATCTTGATGGTTTCCTCAATGGTGGAAATCAGATCCGCGTTGACCTTTTTCAGCGTTTGCAGATCCACAATGCCGCGCTCAGATTCTCTTGCCACTTCCGTGCTGTTCTGCCTGAGCAGTTCTGCGTTTTTGGTGAGCAGGGTATTGGTGGCGTCGGAGACGCTTCTCTGCATTTTCAGCACGCTCTCCTGCCGGTGAAGCCCCAGGGCAATGACAATCTGGCTCTTCCACAGCGGAATGGTGCTGAGGATCGCCGTCTGGATCTTATCCACCAGCATTTTGTCGTTGTTCTGGATGAGGCGGATCTGCGGCGCTGTCTGGATAGCGACGGTCTTGCTCAGCTTCAGGTCGTGGATCTTTTTTTCAAAGCGGTTTACCGTGTCCTCGAAATCCCGCACCACCTGGGCGCTCATGGCGTCGCCCTTAGCCGCCGCTTCGGCGCGCAGCTGCGGCAGGGTGGTTTCCTGCAATTCCGGTAGCTTTTCTTCGCCTGCGGCGATGTAAATTTGCAGCTCCCGGAAGTATTCCAGGTTTTTTTCATACAGCCCGTCGAACATGGTGATGTCCTTGAGCATCTGCATCCGGGCCTGGTCCAGCTGCTGCTCGATGCGGTCGATCTGCACCTCCAGCTTTTCATACCGCTGCATAAACTTTTTAACGGCCCGGGAGGCGTTTTTCAGGAATGGGATCTTATCCCAAAAGCCCTCGTCCAGCCCGTCCACATCCACCTCTTTGACCTTCAGCACCAGATCCGACATCAGCTCCCCCACATAGCCGCTGTCCTTACTGCGCACCTGTGTGAGGATATTGTCAGAAAAGCTGGAAATGTTCCGCTGCGCCCCGACGCCGTACTGAAGCGCAGCCTGAGAATCCATCAGGTCGATGCTGTTTTTGACCTCCTCCACCCGTGCTTTCTGCTCCGGACTCAATTCTTCCACCTGAGCGCGCACCGCTTCCACGCTTGCAGGCTTCTGCACTTGCAAGGCGGTATGTCCTTTACTCTGCATCAAAGCATCCAGTGTGATAGAATCTGCCATCTTTTATCTGCTCCTTCCCACTATGAAAGCGCTTTAATGATCCTGTCCATGGTATTGGCATCCGGCATGGGCGCTACCTGCGTCAATTCCTCGGCAATACCGGACACCCCGAAACGGGCTGCATCCGTGGGGGTATCGTATACGCCGGTACGGAACCCGTGCTTTTCCCAGGCCAGCCGCTGGATGTCCTCATCCAGCAGGGCATCGATCCCCGCCGTACCGGCCTCATCCAGGGCGATATACACATGGGAGGACCAGACGGTGGGCGTTGGATACATTATCACAATGTCCCCCTTGACCTGTTCCCAGGTATCCGGGTTTTCCACGGCGAATTCCAGCAGCTGGTTTTCATAGCCGGCGATCAGAGGCTTGGCGCCCATGCCGGTCTTCAGAAACTGATCGAACAAATCCGAGGAGGAGCTTTCCATATACCCCAGCTTCTGAAAAATATTTTGCAGCCGGGGCAGGATCTCCGCCAGATTGCTTTCGTCCGCCACGCCGCCGCAGAGGGTATTGGCCAAAAGCCCGGCGAACATATTGCCGGAATTGGATTTGGTCGGGTCGGTGGTGCCCACGGAAACACTGCCGTAAAGCTGGGGAAGGCCGATTTCCTCCCAGGTTGTGCCGGCTTCTATGGTCTCGGTCAATTTTTCCATGTCCACCGTGTATACGCCGTTTGTAACGACAGCAAGCCCGCTGTCGACCAAGGCCTGCGCCACGGCGCTGCGGGTATACAGGACGATGGGTGTATTGAGGATGATCTCGCTTTTCACCGGGTCTCCATGAACCTGCTTATACAGTTCCAGAGCCGTCTGATTGGAGGGGAATAGGAAATCCCGCCCCTCGGCGTCGTCGGTGACCATATCGATGGAACCTGCCTTGGCGTAGTCGATGACCAGCCGATACCTGTCCCGCAGGATATCCTGTACCTCCTCGTCTTCCAGCAGGCCGATTTTTTCGCCGCCCACATAACCGTTGATTTCAGTAACGGTTTGGCTATTACTGATGAATACATAGGCAGCGGCGGCTATGATGACAGCTGCCAGGATGCCCAGCCCAATGAGCTTGGTTTTCATTTTCCGCCCTCCATTTTCAAGGTGCTTTTCAGGAGTTCGATATCTGCCTCGATATCCAGCAGCTCGCCCTGCATCAGATGGGCAAACTGCTTTTCAAAGGCGGAGTTCAGCACCGGCAGGGCCTCCGCCGTCTTTTGCAGAATATCGGCGACCTCCCCCGAATGAAGCTCCGTCTCCTGGAAATCCACATATCTTGTCAGCAATTTGGCGGCCGTATCCAGATAATAGGTAAAGAAGCGGCGCGCCAGCTTAATTTTGTCTGGATTTTCCTCCAGATAGGTTAGGATCCGGGCCCCGGTAGCATATAGAGCCTGCGCATCCTGCCGCACAGAGGAAGTTTTGATCTCTTTTGCTGCTTTATCAATGTCTGCCAGGTCCGCCTGGGCATCGTCCAAAAGTTGCCGGATCTCTTCACCGCCAGGCATAGATTCCACATCAATTCCCGCGATTTTCCGGCTGGGCTTGAGCAGGAAAAACAGTCCGAAATAGATGCCGACACACAGCAGGATGCAGACAATCAGATTCCAATGGAAAAATAGGAACAGTAGCAGGAAGACGATTGCAGCAGCAAAGGAGGAAACGAGCATTCGCGAAGTCTCTTTCATCAGTTATACCCCTTTACGCTGCGGAACGCCTCCGTCAGATTCTCCCGGCCGTCGAACACCCGGGCATTGGTATACCGCGCCAGCTCCTCCAGTTGGGTTTCGTCAGCATCTCCAAACATGATGGAGAAGACCGGGACCTCAGTTCCAAGCCCGGCGTAAGCCGCCTCAAAATCGGACAGGGACCCGCTGGACTGCCCGTCGGTGAGCAGGATGATCGCCGGCGTATACTGCGACAGATCATATTCTCCCAGCAGCTCAATCCCCCGCACGGCGGCCGCGTACATATCGGTACCGCCGCCTACTTCCTGGTTTTCCACTTTGTCATAAAGCGCTTCCAGCTCGCTGCCGTTGCCTGTGGCCGTATAAGTGTCGATCACGCCCCCGTTAAAGGGAATAAGGATATTCACCTCGTTTTCTGATGCCTGCAAGAAGTTTTTCCGGGCGTTCTCCTGGATGAGCAGCTGCTCCATGGCCTGAACCAGCTGTTCATTTCCCTCGCCGCTCATGCTGCCGGAGTAGTCCAGGCAGTACACGGTAAGGGAAGGCTTGCGGAAATCGGTTTGGTATAGATTTAGGCATTCAAACAGAACATCGGCAGCTGGCATTTTGATGGGGGAGAGCACCCGGTCGGGCTGCAGGCCCCAGTCGGCCCGGAATACATCCTTGTTTTTCTCCGAAACCCCGGTGTAGCCAGAACGGCGGCCGGTGCGCTGGATCTCGTCCTGCACATCCTCCGACAGCAGGTATTCCTGCAATTTTAAAAACAGTTCCTCCTGGCCATCGTCCCCTTTGTCCACATAGCCCAGGGGCGAATCCGCCAGCGAAAGACCGTCATAGGGGTACACTACATACAGCGGCTCCTCGCCACGCTCTTCCAGTTCCCGGTTGGCCTGGATG
This sequence comes from Faecalibacterium sp. An58, assembly GCF_002161515.1. NCBI lineage: Bacteria > Bacillati > Bacillota > Clostridia > Eubacteriales > Oscillospiraceae > Faecalibacterium > Faecalibacterium sp. An58. Next base: position 45,336 of record NZ_NFHX01000014.1, on the reverse strand, counting down.
ACCAGGCACTCGTAGTTCACCATAGCGTCATAATCGCCCTGCAAGAACATGTCCTTCAGCCAGTCCGAGCTGCCGGAGGAGCGGTCCACGCCGGAGAGAAGCTCCTGCATTTGCGCCCTCAGTTCGTCACTCTGCAGATCCTCCGATGTGATGACTTCCGGGTTGCCCAGGAGCGCGTACAAAAATCCGATATACGCGCTGGCGCCGGAATTGGACTGAGTGGCGCTGGTCATGCAGAAGCGGAGTTTTCCGTTCCGGATCGCCTCAAGAAGGTCGTTTACCGACACCTCCCGCCCCACAAATCCCAGCTCCTCCGCCAGGCTTTTGCGGATACCGAACACCACCGGCGAAATGGAGATGGATTCCGCGTGCTTGATCCGGTGTTCCGTATCCCCCACCGTCAGCCACAGGCTGCTGGCCGGCCACACGGCGTCATAGGGGATGTCTTCCTCTCCCAGTAGACGCATGATATCCAGCGAGCCCATATAGGTCATCTCAATGCGCACATGCTCCCTGTCGGAAAACTCCTCCAAGATCGGTTCCAGTTCGGAATTTTCCGATCCGGAAACAATACGCAGCACCGAGCTACCACCACCCAAAACCGTGTCGGCTTCACCTCCGTCCGTGCTTCCTACATTGCAGCCGCTGAACATTGTCAGTATCACGAAAATAGACAGCAGACAACCAATAAAGCCCCTTTTCATTTTCATAGTGAGACCCCTTCCTTTGCCAACATTCGTATATTGCAAAGTAAATATTTTTTACAATTATAACAACCCATTATATTTTACAATGCGTCGTGTAAAATCTGCTACCTCAGCAAGGTAAAAGATATGTATATTTGGAGCAGTATGTGGATGGAGGACATAGAATAAAACAAAGATGCTGAACTTGACGACACCGCAAAAAATAGACGATATCGCAAACAACAAGGCTGAGAAGCATCTTTTCCTAACAGAATGAAAAACGCCACATACAGCGGCAGAAATGCCTCAAAATTGACCCGAAATCACACACAAAAGCGCTGATATATGCCACACCCCCTTTGGCAGAGAGCAATTCTCGATTTCTCTTAAAGATTCGTATAATCAGAGAGAAGCAAGTATTGAAGGACAAATCCGGGAGTGTACCGCCTTTGCCGAAAAGAACGGGATCACAGTCCTGCGGCACTATATCGACCGAGCTATTTCCGCTAAGACGGATAACCGGCCTGAATTTCAGAATATGATTATAGACAGCAATAAAAAGCTGTTTGATATGATCATTGTCTGGAAACTTGACCGGTTTGCCCGGAACCGCTACGACAGCGCCCGGTATAAAGCGCAGCTCAAGAAAAATGGTGTGAAAGTGGTTTCCGCTACGGAGGTCATTTCAGACGGCGCGGAGGGGATCATTCTGGAATCCATGCTGGAAGGTTTTGCCGAGTACTATTCGGTTGACCTCTCTGAAAAAGTCGTGCGCGGCATGACCGACAATGCTCTGAAATGTATGTTTAACGGCGGGACGCTGCCGATGGGGTATGTGATTGACGCGGAACAGCATTTCCAGATCGACCCGGTCACGGCACCGTATATTCTGGACGCTTTCAAACAGTATGACGAAGGCGCGACTATGACGCAGATTCGGGACTGGCTCAACGAGCAGGGCATGAAAAATACCCGTGGAAATCCCCTGACCTACAACAGCGTACAGCACCTATTGAAAAACCGCCGCTACATTGGCGAATATCAGTACAGGGATATTCTCATTCCTGATGGCATACCTGCTATCGTACCGAAAGACCTTTTTGACCGGGTACAGGCCAAAATGGAGAAAAACAAGAAAGCCCCGGCTCATCACAAGGCTGAGGACGATTATCTGCTGACAACCAAATTGTTCTGCGGGTACTGTGGAGCCTATCTCTGTGGCGAAAGCGGCACCAGCCGCACCGGAGTTGTCCACCACTATTACAAGTGCGTTTCGGTAAAAAGAAGCGCAAGGAATGCCACAAAAAGCCGGTTAAGAAGGGTTGGATTGAGGATTTGGTTGTCTCCGAGACCATGAAGATGATCATGGATGACGATGCAATCGAAGCTATCGTTTCGATGCTCATGGAGCTGCAGGAACAGGACAACACCAATATTCCCCTGTACGAACGACAGTTACAGGAAACGAATACCAAGATTCGCAACTTGATAAATGCGATCCAACAGGGTGTTTTGACCAAATCCACGAAAGAGAGCCTTGAAGAATTGGAGGCGGCAAAAGAAGAATTGGAAACCCGTCTTGCCAATGAGCAGTTGTCCAAACCTCCCAAGATCAGCGCCGAATTTATGACCTTCTGGCTCCACCGTTTCCGCAAGTTGGATGTCACCAAGCAGAGCCACCGGAAAATGCTGATAGACACCTTTATCAATGCGATTTATCTTTACGATGATAAAATGCTGATCACCTTTAACTACAAGGATGGAACGAAGAAAATCACTTTCAGCGAGATACAGGAAGCCTCTAAAAGGGATGCTTCTGGTTCGGATTTGGAATGCTCACCGGCACCGAGTAGGAATAGACATGCTCCACAATCAGCTGCCCGCCCACCAGGACCGCCATGCCAAACAGGGCAGAACCCAGCACAAGTTGGGTATGGCGGAAGGTTTTGAGAAGCTGCCGGGACAGGTTGGCGATGATGAGTCCAAGGAAAGAGATGGGCCCCACCATGGCGGTGGCCACGGCGATGCAGAGGGTCACGCCCAGCAGCAGGCGGCGGATGCAGCGGTCATAGTCTACCCCCAGGTTGATGGCCTGTTCCTTGCCCAGGGTCAGCACGTCCAGCAGGGCCAGCTCCTTGCGCAGGGCAAAGATTACGCCTGCCAGCAGAACCAGGGAAAAGAGGATGATTTCAGAATTGATGTTGCTGAAGCTGGCCACCAGGGTGTTCAGCAGGGTATCATACTCGTTGGGGTCCATCACCCGGGTAAGGGTTGTCTGGATGCTGCTGAAAAAGGAAGTCAGCACCGTGCCCACCAACAGCACATACAGCACATTGTGCTTGGTCTTTTGGAAGATCCAGTTGTAGAGGATGGTGGCGGTGATGCCCATCAGCACCACATCCACCCCGAAGGACAGGTTGGCGTTGGTTGCCACAATGCTGGCCGAGCCCAGGAAAAACACCACCGCCGTGTGGATCAGGGTGTACAGGGAATTCATTCCCAGCAGGCAGGGGGTGACAATGGTGTTGTTGATGATGGACTGGAACACCAGGGAGGCCCCGCCGATGGAAAACGCCGTGATCAGCATGACGACCAGCTTGGGGGTGCGGATCTTCATGGCATAGGCAAACAGCTTGGGATTGGAGAAATTCACCCCCACCAGCATGTAGCCCGCGGCGCAGAGAAGAACAATGGCGGCCAGGACCAGGAGTTTGCGCCGGTTGGAGCGGATGGCAGCAGAATTCACAGATCCGCACCTCCTTTCAGATTGGGCATGGCGGAGCAGCAGCTGGTGCTGGCGCTGCCCAGACGGATGGCCTTGCGGCCATATTTGAGCCGGTAAAAGAGCAGACCAATGAAGATCAGGCTTCCCAGAATGCCCACGATCAGCTCGATGGGCAGTTCGTAGGGGAAGATGATCACCCGGCCGATCATGTCGCACACCAGCACAAAGAGGGCGCCGAACAGGGCGGTGTCCACCAGGGTGCCCCGGATTTTGTCGCCCTTGTACATGGTCACCACATTGGGGACGATGAGGCCAATATAGGAGATGGAACCCACCACCACCACAATGCTGGCGGTAATCATGGCGGCGATGGTGAGCCCGGCAAACAAAACCAGATTGTAGGGGACACCCAGATTTTTGGAGAAGTCACGCCCCAGCCCCACAATGTTGAAGTGGTTGGCGAACAGGAAGGCCAGCACCACCAGGGGCACCGTCAGCCAGACGATTTCATACCGGCCTTTCAGCACCAGGGAAAAGTGGCCCACCAGCCAGGAAGAGAGAGCCTGGGTCATCTCGTATTGGTAGGCCAGATAGTTGGTGATGCCGCCGATGACGTTGCCGAACATGATGCCCACCAGCGGGACCATCACCACATCCTTGAACTGGATGCGCTGGATGAACCAGACGAAAATCCAGGTGCCTAGAATCGCTGTGGCAAAGGCAAAGATGGCCCGGCTCCACAGGGTGGAGGCCGGCATGAACAGCAGCGCCAGCAGGATGCCCAGCTGGGCCGAGGAGATGGTAGCGCCGGTGGTGGGAGAAACAAACTTGTTGCTGCACAGCTGCTGCATGATGAGGCCGGCCACGCTCATCCCGATGCCGGTGCACAGAATGGCCAGCAGGCGGGGCAGGCGAGAGATGATGAAGATCTCCATTTGCTCAAAATTGCCTGTCAGAATCTCGCCTGGCGTCAGATCAATGACTCCGACGAACAGAGAACAGCAAGACAATCCAAGCAGCAGTACAAACAAAAGAATGGTGGATCGATACTGTTTGATAAAAAACGCTCCCTTCTTTCTTAAGGTTAGCCATAACTAATCTTCGGGCCGAAAAAGATGCGCAGCGGTGATGGGTATCACCATCCATCCCATGCTGCGCATCGTGATGTTATTATAGCATATTGAGTTAGTTGTATGCAACTTGGCAAAAGGCACAAACTAAAAAGAAAACGAATGCGTTTTTTGCTATTTTGTTGATGCGTTGCCCTGCGTGGACCGTGCCGGGATGGTCAGCCGGCTCATGCTCCGCAGGCTGACACCCAGAGTGGAGAGATTGTGGAGGGTGGCCGAGGTGGCAGGCGGCAGGATTCCGGCTGCGCCCAGGGCGATCAGGGTACTGTTGAAGCCAATGACAAAGCGATAATGGGAGCGAATGCGGGCCATCAGGGCCATGGCGATCTGGCGCAGCTCCACCAGTTCCCACAGACTGTCGGCAGCAATGGTGATATCTGCAATCTCCCGGGCAATCGCGGCCCCGTCGCTGATGGCAATGCCCGCATCCGCCTCAGACAAAGCCGGCGAGTCATTGATGCCGTCGCCCACCATCAGAACGGTATGGCCTTCCCGGCGGAGCTGGGCCACATATTCTGCCTTGTCTGACGGAAGTACGCCGGCGCGGAAGTCATCCACACCCACCTGGGCGGCAATGGCTGCGGCCGTACGGTAGCTGTCTCCGGTGAGCATGACAGTGTTGGTGATCCCCAGGGCGCGCAGCGCCGTGAGAACGGACTTTGCCTCCTCACGCAAGGGGTCGGAGATGCAGATCACAGCGGCCAGCTGGCCACCGATGGCCAGATAGAGGTGGGAATATTCTGGCGGCAGCTGGTGAAACCGTTCCTGTTCTCCTTCTGGAATGCGGCAATGTTCGTCCTCCAGGACAAAGTGGGCGCTGCCGATCAAGACTCTTTCTCCGCCCACAGCGCTCACGATACCGTGAGCGACGATGTATTCCACCTTGGAGTGGTATTCCTCATGGCGAAGGCCCCGGCGCTTGGCCTCCTCCACCACGGCGTTGGCCATGGAGTGGGGGAAGTGTTCCTCCAGGCAGGCGGCCAGCCGCAGCATCTCAGCTTCGTCCTTTCCGCCAAAGGGGATCACCCTCGCCACTTTGGGACAGGCGTGGGTCAGTGTGCCTGTTTTATCAAAGACAATGGTATCGGCGGCAGCTGCAGCCTCCAGAAATTTGCCGCCCTTGACGGTAATCCGGGATTGGCTTGCCTCCCGCATAGCAGAAAGCACCGCCAGGGGCATGGCCAGCTTCAAGGCACAGGAAAAGTCCACCATCAGCACCGACAGAGCCCGGGCTGCATTCCGGGTGAGGGCGAAGCTCAGCAGGCTCCCCGCAAGGGTATAGGGGACCAGCTTGTCGGCCAGATTGGCAGCCTTGCTCTCAGTCGCCGACTTCATCTGCTCCGACTGCTCGATCATCTGAACAATCTGGTCGTATCGGCTCTGACCGGAGGCTTGCTTCACCTCCAGTACACATTCGCCTTCCTCTACTACGGTCCCGGCATAGACTGCGCCGCCTGGATGTTTGGGCACCGGGATGGACTCGCCGGTGAGGGACGCCTGGTTGACGGTGATTTCACCCTCCAGCACCAGGCCGTCCAAAGGAATGATGCCGCCGGCCCGGACGATTACGGCATCCCCCGGCTGGACCTGGGAGATGGGGACCAGTACTTCGCCCTGCGCTGTGCGCAGCCAGACTCGGTCCACGTTGAGGGACATGGACCGGGCGAGATCCTCCACCGACTTTTTCCGGGTCCATTCCTCCAGCAGTTCGCCCACTTCCAGCAGAAACATCACCATCCCGGCGGTGCTGAAATCTCTGCGGCAGGCAGAAATCGAGATGGACAGCGCGTCCAGAAGCTCCACCTTGATGGTTCGGTGCAGGAGGCAGCGGAGCCCCCGCCCGATAAAAGGGATCATATGCCAGAGAATACGGGCGATCCGCAAAGGGGGTGGGAGAAACAGGGTGCTGGCTGCTTTGCAAAGAATTTTGCCCACCAGCTTTTCCTCAAATTCCCGGTTCAGTGCCCGGCTGCTATGGGCGGGCACTGATACAGTTTGCTCCGCCTTTTGCCAGGAAAACTGCCGGATGGCATTCAACACCCTTTGCCGGTCGCCTTCATAGTACAGGATTACGGCACGGGTCCGCTCGTGGACGGTGACCTGGCGTGTCCAGGATTTACCCTGGAGCCAGGCTTCCAGAAGATCTGCCTGCGCAAGTGTCATCCGCTTCTGCTGCAGCTGAAACCGGATGCGGCCCCGGCTTTCATGCAAGATGGTTGCGTTCATAGATTCCTCCTTCAAAAAGAGGGAGCCGCTGGCGGCTCCCTCTGCGGATTTCAGGCTTCTTCGCTTTCCAGATTGGCAGCGGCGGCTTCCTCCGCTTCTTTTGCTGCGCGATCCTCGTTCAGCTCTTTGGCAGAGGACAGAATATCCCCGGCGTTTTCCTGTACGGTGGTCACCGTTTCCATGACCGAATCCTTCATCCGCAGCCCGGCTGCCGTCATGTGGACATAAGCCTTTTTGGCGTCCTTGCTGGACAGCAGCTTGACGCCGAAGGAACCGAACAATGCACCGCCTGCAAAGCAGGCCAATTTGGTATAAATGCTCATGACAATTCTCCTGTTCTGTTTATTTCCGTTTGTAGCCGGTCAGCATGACCATAATCATGCAGATCACGGCTGCCCACGCCCAAAAACGATGCTGTTTCATGGGTGTCACTCCTTTGAAAACTTTGGAATCTCCGGGCATTATAGCAGAACGTGAGAGAATTGTCGCTGTCAAAACGGACGCCGGATTGCGGTTTCAGACATTTTTCTGTACCGGCCGGGGGTAGTGCCATACGCCTGTTTGAACGCCGCGCTGAACTGGCTCATGCCCTCATATCCCACAGACTGAGCAATCTGCTGGATGGGCATCCGGGTTGTGCGGATCAGCTCCCGGGCGCGCTGGAGGCGCTGCTGAATCAGGAAGCGATGAACGGGAACTCCGTAGGCACGGCGAAAGTCTTCCTTTAATAAAGTTGAGGAGACAGAAAAATGTTGGCAGAGGCGCATAATGGTGAGCTTCTCGGACAGATGTGCCCGAATGTATGCCCCGACTTCCAGTGGATTGTAGGATGCCGGGCTGGCTGCTCCAAAAGGAAATCCTTCCGATTCGGACATCCCGGCACAGAGCAGATACAGCAGCTCCACCGACTTGAAAACACAGTAGCGCTCCTGTTCCTGTCCGGTCAGATGGGGAAGCGCATCCCAAAATGCCTGGGTCCAGGGGGTGTCGGACAGGGCCATGCAGCCCTTCTTTGCAGCCATCTTCCGTTTGACGCTTCGGGTGTCCAGCCTGATTCCCAGGGAGGAGCAGACTGCAGCAAGGCTCTCTCTTGCAGCTCTGGCATCGACGGCGATCAAAATGCCGCCCAGATTCCCTCTGTACCGGCACCAGCGGAGAGGGGAACTGTCGGAGAGCAGGAAGATCCCCGGCGCCTGTACCGTACAGGATATACCTTGCAGCGGCTGGGCCATCAGCCGGCCCGACAAACAGAAAAACACTTCAAAGTGGAGCGGTGCGCCGCACACGGGGATGGATTGCAGCTCCTGGTCTGTTTCCGGCAAGGAAAAGCGGCAGATTTGCACCCCCGGCATACTGTTGCTCCAGCGGCCCGCGTCAGATCTTTGGATCAATAAATATTCTTTCAACATGGTGTTCCACGACCTGTTTCTCCTGGATCAAACCGGTGGGCTGTCCGGCCATGCAGACAGAAGGGGAAGCCTTCTGTGATGTTTTGGTCAGACCAGGGATGCGCCCAAATTGCGGCAGGCCGCCAGGGCGTCGTCGTCCGGAGTCTCGTTGCAGGTCACACTGCTGCAGGCCAGAATGGCTCCGTCATCGGTGCAGCGGCTCTCCCAGCTGCGCATCCATTCACCATCGCCCCAACCGTAAGAACCGAACAGGGCAATCTTCTTCCCGTTCAGCAATCCTTCACAGGCGGCGAACATGGGTTCAAACTCAGTTTCTTCCAGCTGTTCCGATCCCATGGCGGGGCACCCGAAGGCAAAGGCAGAATACGCACCGATCTGCTCCGCTGAAAACTCTGTGGCAGTAACGGTAGTCACCTCAGCACCCTTGCTCATGACACCTTCAGCCACTGCCATGGCCATGGCCTCGGTGTTTCCTGTGCCGCTCCAATACACAACTGCAACTTTACTCATAAGACACAACGACCTTTCTTTCTAAAATTGTATGGTAGAAACATCAATCAGCCACGGTGAGCTGCTCGATGAACTTCCCTTGCCGTTTCTCTTTTCATGGCTTTTTCCAGCTGTATCCGGGCAGATTGCAGCAGGGGAATTCTCTGTTGCAAAGAACGCTAAGAATGTAGCCGGGCGAAGGTTGGCTACAACTAACATCAATAGTTTAATATGACTAACTTCGAATGTCAAGCCTTCCCAGAAACTTTTTTCTGATTTAGGATTCACGACATGGAGAGAATAGCCGGATTGCCATAAACAACCTGAGGATTGAATGAAGCCGCTTTCAGGTTATAAACCGAAGAACCCTCTCTTTTGATAGGGTTCCTTTTGGATGGCGCCAACTTCGTATCCCGTGCTGCGGATGGCGGCTGCGATGGTTTCCGGGTCCAGCTCTGCTTCAGAGAGGACCACCGTCTGGCATTTGGCACGAGAGGAGTGGACCTTTTTCACCGGGCAGGCTTTGCGCACAGCGTCGTTGATATGGGCTTCGCACATCCCGCACATCATTCCGTTGACTTCTACAGTGTACTTCCACATGGTTGAGGAATACCGCCAGTCCAGGGACAAGGAGAAGTTCCTCCGGGGGCATGAGGGCGAAATCATCCTGTTTGAGGCGGCGGCAAGAGAGCTGAAACGCCTGGACGCTGTACCCCTGCCCGCCACCAAACGGCTCCGGGCCGAGATGGACGGGCTCACCGCCAGGCGGACCGCCCTGCAATCGGAATATCGGAAGGCCCAGCGGGAGGAGCGGGAGTACGACACCCTCCGCCAGAATGTGGAGGCCCTACTGGAAAAGCCAAGGGAAGCCGAACCGCAGAGGCAGCGGAATCACGAACTGGAATAGGTAGGATTGTGCGCTTTGCCGGACTTTTCAAAGGCCCCTGGGCGCGGTCTGATTTTATCTGTATAATGGGAGGCAGGAATGGAGAGCTGGATCTTCTCTGGCTCTGGATACTCTGCGGCTGCCCTTCGGCATCCATCGGATGTGCGTGTGGATCGTGCCGGGCGGCGACTCCCTGGGCGGCGGCGCCGCCCTGTTTGTTCTGAACTTCGTGATCGGCGGCATCATCGGCGGCTTCGTCCTGGTGTGGCGCCTGCTGGTGGCGGCATGGTATGTGCCCTTCACCATCTACCGCCTGATCGTGGGATATTGAGATGGACAAATGATAGAGAGCCGGCTGGCATTGACCAGCCGGCTCTCCTCATGGTGTCCGCTCCAGAATAAATTTTGTTACCAGATCCGCATACTGTTCCAGCCGCACCATCAGCGCCAGGTGGCCGCCGGTCAGGTCGGTGACCACCGTGGGACTTGGCATCAGGGCGATCAGGTCCTCCCGGCAGGCCGGGGTGAAGGTGGTGTCGTCCTCGGACAAAATCAGCAGCACCCGCCCCTCCCACGGGGCAAAATCATTGCGGGTCATGCCAAAGTAGTGTTCTGCGTCACAGAGAAAGTCAATCATGTGCTGTTCATAGGGCTTGGTGAGCAGTTCCATCATAGCGCCGCACAGTTCCTCCATAGCGGCCTTTTCCTGGGCTGTAAAGCCATCGGTTTTCTTTTTCATCACCGCCCATCTCATCATCCGCTTGATGAGCGGAAACGGCAGGAAGGCAAGCCATTTTTTGAACTTCCGCTGGCTTTCGATTATCTTCATCAGATCCTGATACCCGGCCTTGCTCATGTTGCCGGACAGCGAGCAGGTGTTGGAGAGAACCAGCCCCTCCACCACTTCCGGGTGGCGGGAGGCGATGACCTGGGCCACTACGCCGCCCAGGGACTGTCCCACCAGCCAGACCTTTTCCTTCAGGTGGCGGAGTAGTTCAGCCACGGCATCGGCAAACTCGCCGTTGTCCCCGAACTGGAGCTGATAGTCAAAGGTCAGCACCGAAAAATCCCTGGCGAACCGGGCAAAGTGCTTATAAAACAGGTCGGACAGCCCAATGCCGCCCGTGAGCAGGACCAGCGTGGCTTTGGCCTGGGGATTTTGATAGTAGCGATAGGTAAAGAGTTTCCCGCTGCTGACCGTGAAGGCAGCGGTTGGATAAACCCGGCGAAATTCTGCAAGTGTCATGGAACTCCTCCTTTCAGATCCAGGTGAGCAGATACCCGTTGATTAAAGCAACAGCCAAAAACAGAAGAACTCCCCGCAGGAAAGCGTAAAAGTGTTTGCGGGGGTCCGCATATAATTCCGGACTTTCCTCGGTGCCGGAAAACCGCACCCGTTTTGTGTGCCGCCACCAAAGCAGGTCGATCACCAAAAAATCAAACAGATTCAGCGCCTGTCCTAAAAGCAGAGTGTTCAAAAAGTTGCCTGCAAAATATTCCTGCCGGGTGAGAAGCCCCATCGCAAACAGGAGCGCAGTAAACAAAAGCAGATTTCCAGCGAAGATGGCCGCAGGACCTCGCTGCCGAATATTTCCTGATAGCTCCGGGCGGGCTTTCACAATCTTCTGTACCTCGTCCGGGTAAGTAGAAAAATTACGGATGTTTTTCTCGTCGCTCCCGGTGCCCAGCCAGCAAAAAGCCCAAAACAAGGAACACAGGAGCATACCCTCTGCCAGCAGCATTTGAACCATCTTCCATCTCCCGATTATTTGCGCCCCGCCAGCATCCGGGAGTCGCCCAGCATCATCATGGCCGCCCGCCGGCGGGAACCGAAAGCCTCCTGGGCTGTGTCGATGAGCCGCACATCCGAATAGCCCATGTCCCGCAGCTCCTGGGCGAAGGCCTCCATGTCCCCGTAGGCACTGGGCTTCATGTTGTCGTTGATGGCGAACACGCCGCCCTTTTTCAGCACCCGCAGGGTCTCCAGCAGCAGCGCCCGTTTATCCGAACCCATGATGTTGTGATAGACATAGTTGCTCACCACGGCGTCGAAACTCTTGTCCGGGAAGTCCAGCTTGTTGGCATCCCCGTGCCGGAACGCACACCTGAAGCCGACGCCCTCGCTCTCGGCATTTTTCTCGCATATGGCCTGACCATAGCCGTAGGCCACACCCCAATAGTCCATGCCGGTGATTTGGGCGTCCGGCCAGGTGAGAGCCGCCCGTATGCTCAGTGCGCCGGAGCCGCATCCAACCTCCAGAAGTTGTCCCTGCCCGTCAAAATCCAGATGGGAGAGGACGACCTGATGGACCCGCTCCATCATTCCTCCGCCGCCGAAAGCGTACTGTTTCCGTATCCATGCACACCAGATCAGCAGGGCAAGCAGCGCCGCTGCGGCAACAGAGAACAGGATGCCGAGCGCGGCAATATGAAACATGGAAAAGGATAGCGCTGCCAGCACCGCCGACAGGGTCAACAGCCCACCGATCATGTAAAAAACCGGGTTAGACATCCAGCTTCCGTAGTCCTCGCCGTGGGTGCCGAGTCGGATTATTTTTTGTTGCTTTTGATGTTGTTTCATTTGAACCATCTCCTATCCTATCTTTTGCAATAACAGCCCCAATCCCGCCTGAGCCGCCGCCATGAGCGGGCACAGCAGCAGCGGCCATTGGAGCAGGTGCTCTGGCAGCGCATAGCCCTTCATCCAGTCTGTGAACTCATAGCCGGGATGTCCCTCTGTACCAGGGATCACAAAACGGTCTTTCGCTTTTTTCTGGATCAGCCACACATCCAGAAAAAGAAGATCGCCTATGTTGATCATCATCCACTGGATGTATCCCATCAGGGATAGACGCCAGAATCCGGTTGTCCCGCCCTCCACAGCGCTGACCGCACCATAAAGAAGGAGAGGCAGCAGCTCTCCAAAGCAGATCCAAAGCCAGTAAAAACGGTTTTCCTCTCTGGTAGGCGGCCTGTTCGCCGCCTTGATGATGGCGGGCGGATAGCTGGGAAACATAAGCCGGGGCTGATACAGCGCCACCGTAGCGGCAAATAGGTTAAAGTAGGCCGCCATGGCAAGCCCGTCCAGGATGGTGCGCGTCCAGTTCATGGAAATTCTCCTGCCCTACTGCGTTTTTCATAAGGAACTCTCTGTTATGGATTTGCCCCGTATTCTACCGGATCGCCAGCGCACAGAGCCAGTGCTTTTTGGCGTCTTTATCCATGATGACCTTAGAAAAACCAGCCTCGGTGAGAAAACGGGCAAGCTGGTCTCCATTGTAGATTCTCATCCCATCAATGACAGAAAGCCATTTGTTGTCCTGGGAGTTTTCCCCGTCCGACTCATTGACGATTAAAAAAATGCCGCCCGGTTGCAGGGTGCGGTACACCTCCCGGAAACTCTCCACCGGGCCAGGCCAGAAATATACGGTTTCAAATGCGGTCGCCAGATCAAACGAACCATCCCCAAAGGGGAGGCGGGATACATCTCCCTGCAAAATCTGGCAGCGGCCGGCTTGCAGACCCTCGCGGTTCACACTCTTGGCCTTTTCCACGGCTATTTCTGAATAGTCCAGAGCAGTAATAGTCGCAGCCGGATATTTTCGCAGAAGCGCACGAATGTTCCGACCGCCGCCGCAGCCCAGCTCCGCAATCTTGGCCGGACCTGTTTCCGGCAAATGACTAAGGCCCCAATCCGCGAGGGCGGCATGGGCATGGTTCATACTGCCCACCATACACTTGCCCAGCAAACCTTCCGGCTTGCGGGTATTATTGAAAAAAGCCTTCCATATCCCCATAACTGCCTCCAGAAGTTGAAATTTAGGTTAGCAAAAACTAACCATGTTCATTATACATCTTCCTACACGGAAACGCAACAGACAAGAGCGTTCTCTGACCATTTTGCGCTATGGAAATGTGGAAAACAGCCGCTCCACCGATGGAAAACGGATATTTACGGCCCGATGGAAAAGCCGCCGGCTTTCCCACAGCCCGCAAACATTGTTTCCCACAGCTCCGCAGACATGGTCGTTTACACACATTCCCACAGCGCCTGCTGCTGCGAACATCCTTCCTGTCCGATCCTGATTGAAAGAAAAAGAGAGAACAAAAAAAGAAGCGGGAGCGTCACCCTCGGCCTAAACCGAAGGCGGCGCTCCCGCTCTGCTATGAAAAAGTGTTCAAAACCGGGGCTTTGCACCCCTCAAATCGGAGGGGCACGCCCACATGGTAATCATAAAGGCTACTCCCGAAAAAGCCGCCACAGGCGATTTCCCGTCCTATTTTCAACCCCTATCTCTGCACTTTTTCGAGCGTGTGGACTGGTAATGGGGGCAGGAGATAAGAACTGCCCGGAAGCTCTGCTTGCAGGGATGGACACAGCCCTTGCAGACCTTGTTGTACTTGCGGCGGCCGTTCTCCCCCAGGAAGAAAGCCCATTCCAGCCGCCACTTCTTGCTCCGGCTCATAGGTCATGCTCCGGGGGCTTCTTCTGCTGGGCCCTGTCCGGGGGCTTGCGCTCGCCGCACTCCCGTTTGGCCTCCGCCAGCCGCTCCCGGATGGAAGGGCGCTTCTCCGGGGCGCCCCTATGCGCTTCGCCCTGGGCCTTCTCCTGCTCCTCACCTTTGCGGCCGTTGTTCAGCACCCCGTCGATCATCCCGTAGTCGTCCTCCAGGGTCATCTCGGCGGTGCGGAGCGGGTTCTCCGGCTCCGCTGGCAGGGCGATGATCTGCCCGTTCAGGCTGATGAACTGCTCCGGCTGCTTGAAGTGCTCCGTGTACTTCTGCACCTGCTCCGGGGTCAGGGAGGTGAAGCTGTCCTCACTCAGCCCCACCACCAGGAAGGTGCCGGCCATGATGTCGTAAATCTCTCCATGCTCATCCCGCAGGCCCCGGTTCAGCTCCAGGCCGATGAGCTTGCCCTCATCGTTGCAGACCAGCCCCACCGGGTCGGAGAAGGGATAGGCGGTGGCAATGTCGCCGCCCACTTCCGCCTGTAACGAATGGAGGCCGGGGTCGATCTCCTTCACATAGGGCTTCTTCATGGGCTCCACCACCAGGACGGTCATCTTTTCCGGGGTGATATGTTCCTGGACCTCCTCGTTTCGGATAGCGAAGGAGCGGGAACCGTTGCCCATGACGAGATACTTCCCATCGTCAGACTGATGGTGCAGGCCGTACCCGGCCGCCTCCATCTGCTCCCGGCTCATATCCGTCACATAGAAGGTGCCCTTGGGAGTCCGCACCGTTTCGCCGGTCTCCCGGTCATCCGGGGAGGGCGCCGGGGTCTGTCCGGCCAGCTCCGCCTCATACTCCCGGCCCGCCTGCTCCGCAAAGGCCAGCATCTCGTCCACATGGGACTTGTCCGGGTCCTCCAATGCCGCTTTGATTACAGCCGGATCAAAGTCAAGAAATTCCTCATAGCCGGTGGCGTCTTTGAATTTCTCAATCTCCGAAGGGAGATAGTCCTCCTGGGTCTGCCCCAGGGCGGCCAGCTTCTCATCCAGGGCGGAAATGCGGCCGGCCATCAGATTTTCGTAGATCTCCTCCTTGGCCGCGTGCTCCTCCGGGTGCTCGGCGGCATACTGCGGGTCGTGCTGGCGGAAGAACTCGTCCATATCGTAGGCGATGTCCATCGCCCATTCGGATTTTTCCTCCTCGGTCAGCTCCTCCGCGTCCTGGAAGGTCATCACCCGGTATTCCTCCGGGATGCTGCCATGCTCCCCATCGTAATACTCATGGAAGCTGCTCCCGGTGTCCCGCACATACCCCAGGTCGGTGAACTCGCCGCCCTCCTCCAGGGCGACGTCCCGGCCGTAGGCCTCATAGTCGATGTAGTTCCGCAGGTGCTCCGGCACCTGCATGGCGTCCAGCTCCTCGATGTAATACCGGCCCAGGTCGTCGTGGTCGTGGATGTCGGGGTAAATGTCGTAGCAGTCCAGGTTCTCGGTCAGGTTGATGATCTCCTGCAAACTGCCCGAGTGGTCGCCGATTTCCATCGCCGCCTGGAACTGTTCGTACTCGCCCTGGCTCATCTCGTCCAGCTTGGAGGCCAGGTAATTGAGCTCATCCAGGCTCTCATACTCGCCCAGCTTGTCGTAGAGGCCGTCCACATAGCAGTCATAGTCAGTGATGAACCACTCCTCATAGGGCTGGCCGAAGTCATCCTTCTGCCCAATGCCGATCCGTTCAAACACCTTCTGCATCTCCTCTGGCGTGGTGGGGAACTTCACCCATTCGCCCACCAGGTCGCCCTCGTTGTACTTGCCCAGGTTGGTGATGAAGGCGGCAAAGGGATAATCCTTGTCATATCCTCGTCCTCCGGGGCATACAGGGCGATAAAGTCCTTTGCCGTTCTCTTTTTCATGGTCTCCTCCTTACGCAAATACATGACGGTATTTCTCTTTCAGCTCCTCTGGTGCGGCCTTGAGGACCCTGCCGCCGCTATTTTCGGAGGCCGAGCCCCAGATGGCCCAGAGCACCTCCCGCCAGAGGTAGTCCTGCGCCCGCTGATCATGCGCCCCTTCCTCGGGCAGGTAGTCCTCCAGATGCCCCTTGATCTCCAGCAGGGCGTCCAGGCTCTCCCCATTGGCGATCAAGGTGCGGAACTCCTTTGCGGGCCTCAGATTCTGCATAGACTGGACGCCGTGGACCAGCACCGGCAGGGACTGGGCGGTAAAGCCGAACTTTTTGAACAGGACATGCAGGAACTTCTCCTGTAAAGAGGAGTGCTCGTCATCACAGCGGTCCAGGTAGTCGCACACCAGCCCCCACCACTTTGGCCCCTCCAGCCCCAGAGCGAACACGGCGAAGGTGCCAGGCAGGGCGCAGATCTCATCGGAGAGGTTTTGGTACACCTCATCCTCCTGCATGGCAAGCCGGGCATAATTCTCCATTCGGACATGGAGGCGCGGGTACCGCACCGCGCAGGCAAACAGCTGGTTGACGCCCTTCTTGGGCAGGCCGGGAATGGGCAGGTAAATCTTCTCCGGCCCGCGAAACTCGATGGAGTAGCTACGGGGGAACTCCGGCTGCTCCAGCACCTCAACTAGATAGCTCAATGCCTCGTCGCAGCACCCCTCGGTGCAGTCCCTGGCGGTGATGCGGATGGTGGCAAAGGCGTCGTTGGCCGAGGCGGTCAGGTGTTTCGTTTTCCGCTTTTGGATGTTGGGCGGCAGTTTGCCGCTGCCGCCCGTTTTCAGCTCCTTTACCATGTCGGGGCGGAGCTGGGAAACCAGGCCGAGGATATGCTCAGTGGTGAGGTACTCAAAGCTCAGCCCATACACGGTATAACAGACCGCCACATAGCAGGCAAAGCGCAGCAGGCCTTCGTCCACATCCTCCGGCCGCAGTTTGGGTCGCACGGTGCAGGGCGGGAAAGCTGAAAAGCAATCCTCTTTTTCGCCAACCTGAAAATACCGTTCCTGCACCTGGTGTTTGATGTATTGTCCCAGTGTGTGATCGATCTCCTTCCAGCCCACCAGACGCCGCAGGGCGTCGCAGAAGGCTACCGCCTCCTCATAGGGAAAGCCCTTCAAGGGCAGTTTGGACAGATACCGCTCCAGCAGCTGGCTGGGAAGGAAGGAGGTCTCGCTTTGGTTCCGAACGACCACCGGGAAGCCGGAATGGTTTTCTTTGGCGGTTCCATCCAGCACATCCTGAATGCACCGATCGGCGTGTGCCAGCACTTCGGGGTCTGTATCTGGTTTGTGGATCAGATAATAGCGGCCATGTACGCCATCTCGTTTCGGTAAACTCATATCGGTTCTCCTCTCAGGTCTGCTGGTGCTGCATGGATACGATTTGGCAGTCCGGGCAGAACTCGATGTAAAGAGTGCCCTCCGCGCAGTCGAATACCGTATCCCACTGGATCTGGGCCAGGTATTTCATGGGTTTTCCACAGTGGGGGCAGGCAGTATACTCCGCGTCCTGCACCCAGTTGCCAAAGCCGCCGATGGTGTTCACATCCTCGCTGGCGCAGCCGTAAAACAGGGGCACAGGCGCCCTGCCCAGCACAAAGGGATTTTCAGTGAGGGCCTTGTAGTCCTCGGGACTGACATAGCAATCCATCTTCTCTGCCCCGTCAAAGAGCTCAGAGGAAAGGACCTCCACGCCGCCGTCCAAAGAAAATCGGTTGAGGGCAGGGCCCTTCAGGAAGTCCACGCAGTTGGGGCAGCAGGCGGCGGTCAGGATGCCGTCCAGCCCCAGGAACCTCAGCCGCTCATCCCGGCCGTCCAGCACCAGCATGTCCACCATCCGCCCGCCGCAGTGGGGGCAGATGTCCTCCCGTGGTCGGCCGATGCGGACAGGGGATACCTCGCCGGGCGCGCCCTTGACCATGGGATAACAGGTGTTGAAGTTGAGCTGCATCCGGTGGCCTTTCTTGTCAAAGGTCCAGCCGCCGATCTGCGCATAGCTGGATGGGTCTACATAGAGGCCCTTGCGCCAGGGCCGGGGATTTCGTTCCAGCTCCAGCAGAGTCTCCATTGCTTTGTCATCCCCCTGCATAGCAAGGCAACTCATCAGGTCAGCGGCATTCCGAGAATACTCCGCTTTTAGCAGGGCAGCAACTAAAGCGTCCCGCACATCTTCCGGCGCGTGGTAGTAGAGCTCACAGGGAGAAAACACCTCTGCGGCCAGTGCCGCCCGCTGGATTTCCGTGGTGATGGCGTCCTGGTAGCTCAGCAGCTGCCAGAAGTCGGTTAGTTCCGGGTCCTCCATATCCGCCAGACGCTGGATATTCTGAATCAGATTTATTTGCTTCTCTGCGATTTGTTCCGGTGTCCATGCGAGCGCCGCATTCCGATCCTGTTCGCACTTGCACTTCCAGCATAATCCGTCATAGCCCAAAGGGGTCCCACAGCCGGGGCAGGTATATTTTAATTCCATACTTGTTGACTCCTTTCAGAAAAACAAAAAGCGCCCCACGCCGCCCCGTCACATGGACAGGGGAGGGCGCAGGGCGCGAAAAGACCGCACAAAACCAGACCCTGCCTGAAAGGCAGGCCCGGGTCTCTGGCAGACAGGGAAATTATAGAAAAAGAGGGGGCAGCTCTGGGCCACCAGATCAAAGATTCCATAGGAGAGATTCATCATTGGGCGAGTTGCCTTGATTTGAAGAAAAAGAAGAATAATTTTTTGTCATTATACCACACATCTTTGGAAAATGGGAGAGGGGAGCAATTTAGACTTAGAGAAACTAGACAATGGATAAAACAAAAAGTTGTTGTATATGTAATATTGACAATATAATGGAGACGTGATGTCATAATACCAAGATAAAGACTGTGACTTGGGAGGTGACATGGATGGCGGATCATGATATGGGAGAAGCCTGTCCTCATACTGCGCGTATCTATGTAGAAGTGACTACTACATTTGATTCCATTGATTCCACTGGCTATATGCTGCCGGTGGCTGTTACCTGATTAGGGACCTTCTCCATCAAGAAAGCTCGAGACTTTCGCCCAGTGGGGATGAGATGTAAATTGGGATTTTAGGTACAATTATCACTAATTTACGATAGTAAGAACAAATCAAGAAAAGGGGGCACTTATGACTTCGGACCAACGAATGGATTTGAATATTTCCAACTGCCCAAAGTGCGGCACACGGCTTATGTGCGGAAGAATCATTGTTATGGGCTACCATCAATGCCCTAAATGCGGGCGGCACTGGGTGATTGAAATGGAACGGAACAAGGTGACAGTAACCCACGCAGGATTCTATTTTGAAGATCTAGGTTAAGAACTAGCCCTTCATTATACATAAAACTGAATATGGAATGAGACATACTGTAGCTGCTGTTGAACTGGGTACAAGCCCTTAGGAACAGAATTCAGGAGTCAAAAGTTTGTTCGATAGGACTGAACCGGCTATAGGCCGGACGAGCCGGCAGACGGAAGCGATTTCCTTAGGTTAGGGAAATTGCGGCTGTCTGCCGGCCTTTTTATTTGCTTTCTGGTTGTCGCTTCCGTCGCCCCACGGGAGTGACAGATGCGCCAACACTGGGAAACGTACATCGCCAAATACCCCTGACCTCCAGATTTTGCACGTCTATACACGCGTCAAAATCTGGAGGATAACCCTATGCGCTTTGACATTATGGAATGTGGAATTAGAATTCGGGCTATGAGAGAGGATTTACATTATACACAAATGCAATTTGCAGATCAGCTGAACATCAGCCTTGACCATCTGAAGTCCATTGAACGTGGTCGCCGTGCCTGCTCGCTCGATTTGATGGCTCAAATTGCCCTTACATATGATGTTTCATTGGATTTTCTGATCTTGGGTAAAAAGTCACAAACAGATGCTGCCAAAGAGAAACTTGCAGGAGCAATAGAAATTATTGAACAAGCAAAGCGCATGCTGTAAGAGGTGTACTAAGAGTACACTAAAAGGTGTACTACGAGTCACTCCCGCAATGGAAAAATCTAAGGTATCATAGAGTCACAGCAAGGGCATCCCCCAAACGGAGGGACAAGCCCGAAGCCAGCGGACCTTGAAAAGTGAATAAGCAGCCTTCTGGTACTTCCAGATAATGACACTTCCGTAACTCGCGGCCCGGCCACAAAGAAGGCGGGGCGGCCGAAAGGCCGATGGAGCGGTGCAAATCCGCCGCCAGAGGGTTCCCAACCCTCCCCGGGGCGTCGAGGACAAATAGGGGAGGGAACCAAACAAGATTTCAGCCCACCGCCCAGGAGTGCAGAATCCCAGACGGTGGGCTTTTACATACCTATAAAAGGAGGAAAATCTATGAGCCGTAACTATGTATACAAAGTCGATCCGGCATCCCTCATGACCCTGTGTCCGGTCTGTCTGCACGCGTTTCAGGATGCCAAGAAAGCATTTCTGCGCCGGGCAGACGTTCACCAGCAGACCAAGGATATCTGTACTTACTGCCAGAGCCGCTATGGTTTTGACTATTATGTCCAGCCTGCTACGGCTCACCGAGACACCACCCATCGAAAGGTAAGAACCTATGTCCCTGCATCTAACCATTGACCCCGAGTTTGAGGGCAAGATTCCACCGCTTCGGGAGGAAGAGCTGAAACAGCTTGAGGAAAACATTCTGGCAGACGGAGTGGTCATCAACCCGCTCATTGTCTGGGATGGGGTGATCGTAGACGGTCACAACCGCTATCGTATCCTTCAGAAGCACCCCGAAATTCAGTTCACTACCTACGAGAAGCAGTTCTCTGACCGGTATGCGGCGATTGCATGGATCTGCAAGAACCAGCTGGGCCGGCGTAATCTAACGCCGCAGCAGTTCAAGTATCTAATTGGGCTGCAATATGAAGCGGAAAAGTGTTCTTCAAACTATAACGGCAATCGGCTCACTTCATTAGACAAAAGTAGGTGTGTTCAAAATGAACACACCTATAAACCGGAACGTACTGCTGAACGCATTGCTAGGGAAAATAATCTCAGCGGTAGTTATGTAAGACGTGCAGAGCATTTTGCCAAAGGTGTAGACGCCGCTGAAAAAGTTGCGCCAGGCATCAAACAGGAAATCCTGACCGGCAACATCAAGCCTACAGAGAAAGCCGTGGCAGCCATTGCCAAGGCCCCGACAGAGGAGCGACCCGCTCTGGTCCAGCAGCTCCGGCAGGCAAAAGAAACCGAAAAGCAAGAAGAAAAGCCGAAGCCCAGGCGCAGCGCCGCCGAGACCTTGCAAGCCATCCGGGATATCTCAGCCAACATGTTGCAGTCCAACGGGGAAATCGACGCAGACGATATCTGCGCAGAACTGGAAGACGCCCTGGACACCATGATTTTTCGCTGGGACACCTGCCTGGAAAACAACAAGGAACATCGCAGCGCCTGCCGGGACAGCATTCAACAGCTTACAGAAAAGGGCATCCACTACCTGCAAAAAATGAGGAGGACTACATGAGAACAAGCCGCACCAGCGCCTATCAGGAAATGATGATCAACAGCAAGTTTCTGGAAGTCCCCCGTGGCAGCTACCAGCGGGAGCTGAACATCCACCGGGTGCGCAAGATCGCAGCAGCGTTTGACCCCCGGCTGCTCAACCCGCCCAAGGTCAGCTACCGCAGCGGCCGCTACTATGTGTTCGACGGCCAGCACACCATCGCAGTCCTCAAGTTGCTCAATGGCGGCAAGGATTTGATGGTCCGCTGCATCGTGTACACAGGCATGACCGAGAGCGAAGAAGCCCTGCTCTTTGCCCAGCAGACCGGCGAATCTGCCAGGCTGACACCCGGCGATAAAATGCGCGCCATGATCTACGGCGGCGACCCGGAATGTATGGCCTTCCTGAAGGCCACGGAATCGGTGGGGTTGAAGCTGGACTATGCTCAGCGCCGCGGAAAGTATCGTCTTGGCTGCATCGGCACTGCATTCGAGGAGTTCAAGCGGGTGGGAGCCGACCTTTATAAAGAGGCCCTGTCTATGATCGTGGCCGCCTGGCAGCTGAGCCGACCGCATCCGGTGGATGAAACAGGGAGGCGAAGCTGGCGCAGCGCTCCGGTTTTTGCAAGCGGGTGCCATCCCGCGCCGTAAAAACCGGCTAAGCGCAAGAGGAATGGCGACCCTGAATCCCTCCGCTCTGAGACAGTCCAGGGCGTGATCCGCTTTATTGAACTGTACCATGACGAGTACGACTCCCGTCGCCTTATTAGCCGTCTGCATAAGACCGACCCGCTGACCATCTACCGGGAAGGCCGGGCCATGGGTGTCAACATGGCCGGGTACAAGAAGTATCTCTATCAGGTCTACTGCATTTACAACGGGAGCAGCAAAAAGAAAGTGCTGCCCATGAAGTTCTAAATTCTTGCTTTTACCCTTTGAGCGGACGCTGCCCGCAGGCTGTGGGCAGCGTCTTACATAAAAATATACAAAGGGGGTATGTTGCTTGATTCCTAAAAACTGGCGATATATACGGGGAGACATCTACTACGCCAATATGGAACCCCATGTTGGCTCGGAGCAAGGCGGGGAGCGGCCGGTGGTGGTGCTGCAGAATGATATGGGCAACAAGCATTCGTCCACGCTCATTATTGCTACCCTTACATCCAAGGTGGATAAGAAGCTAAACCTGCCGACTCACGTTTTGCTTGAGCAAAATCCGGGGCTGAAAGTCCCGTCTATCGTACAGCTGGAGCAAATCTTCACCATTGACAAACGCCGTGTGCAGCGGTTTGCCGGTCAGACTAGCAGCGAGGAAATGGAGCGGATTGAAACGGCGTTGAAAATCAGC
Source organism: Faecalibacterium sp. An58 (assembly GCF_002161515.1). Taxonomy (NCBI): domain Bacteria; kingdom Bacillati; phylum Bacillota; class Clostridia; order Eubacteriales; family Oscillospiraceae; genus Faecalibacterium; species Faecalibacterium sp. An58. The sequence goes on along the minus strand of NZ_NFHX01000014.1, from coordinate 22,564 downwards.
TTGGGAATGAATTTATCTTCTAATAAAGTATGAGGACGCTTTTATGATGACGCATCGAGAGGCTTATCGCGTTATGCTGCAAGGCTACCCGGATGTGCTGAACATTGAGCAGATGTGCGAGATTTTGAAAATCAGCACCAAAACCGGGTATCGGCTTTTGAAGGATGGACAAATCCAGAATCTAAAGATCGGCCGCTCTTACCGGATTCCCAAAGCGCATTTGGTAGCCTACTTAATTCAATTTGACCCCAGCATAGTGCAGGCATGACATCCTTGTCATCTTTCCGGCTGCTGGCTATACTAAAGATGTCAGCAGCAGAAGCCTGACTCGTGGGGTAGATTGAAAGGAGGACCACTCATGGTAGCAGGACATCTGCAAGAAAAATACGGCATCTTTTATATCGTCTTAAGCTATAAAGACAGCAACGGCAAAAGAAAGGTAAAATGGGAATCCACTGGCCTGCCTGTCAAGAAAAACAAGAAGAAGGCCGAAGCACTTCTTCTGGAACGGCGGCGGACCTTTGTTCCACCGCAGGAACAGGCAGAAGTCAAGCTGGATGACCAGATCCTTTTTTCAGACTTTCTGGTGAAATGGCTGGAGATCGCCAAGAACTCTGTTCAGCTCACTACTTATGCAAGCTACCAGACTATGATTCAGAATGTGATCGCGCCCTACTTCCGAAAGAAAGGCATCCGGTTGGTGGATTTGAAAGCAGTTGACTTACAGGAGTTTTACACAAAGCAGTTGGAGCGGGTCTGCGCCAACTCGGTGATTCACTATCATGCGGCCATCCACAAGGCTTTGAAATACGCAGTTAAAATCGACCTGATTCCTGCCAACCCGGCAGATAAGGTCGAGCGTCCCAAGAAAAACGAGTTCCGGGGGAACTTTTACAGCGCAGAGGAGATCAATCTTCTTTTGGAAGCGGTCCACGGAACGAAGCTGGAAATCCCGGTTCTGATGGGAGCCTTTTACGGGCTGCGCCGAAGCGAAGTCCTGGGTCTGAAATGGGACGCCATTGATTTTGAAGCCAACACACTGGAGATCCGGCATATTTTGACCCAGGCGTATCTGGACGGAAAGAAAGTGATTGTTCAGGCTGACCGGGCCAAGAACAAATCCAGCCTCCGCACCCTGCCTCTGGTCCCGCAGATTCGGGACCGTCTGCTGGAACTCAAAGGTCGGCAGGAAACCTACCGGAAACTGTGCGGTCGGTGCTACAACAAAGAGTATCTCGGCTATCTTTGCGTAGATGAGGTAGGCAACATCTTCCGCCCCAACTACATCTCAGAGGCATTCCCAAAATTCCTCAAAGCCAACGGGATGCGCCCCATTCGCTTCCATGACCTCCGCCACTCCTGCGCCAGCCTGCTTCTGTCCAATGGCGTTCCCATGAAGCAGATTCAGGAATGGCTGGGTCACAGCGATTTCTCCACTACCGCCAACATCTATGCGCATCTGGATTACAGTTCCAAGCTCTCCTCCGCGCAGGCGATGGCCGCCAGCCTCGATCTGGGGGATGCCTCCTGATGAGGCGGCCTTTGCACTGGGTGCAAATCTTGGGCGGTGCGCCGGCAAAAAAAGAAGGGGACAGATGAATCAAAATTCACCTGTCCCCTCGGTTTGGCGGAGCAGCAGGGATTTGAACCCTGGCGCCGGTCGCCCGGCCTACGAGATTTCGAGTCACGCCTCTTCGACCACTTGAGTACTGCTCCAGATATGTTTTACAGCCCTATTATTATAGCAAAAACCCGCCCTGGCGTCAACTGCCGGGACGGGTTTTCTTTGTATTTTTATCTCACAGGCCGGCCAGGAGGATGGCCAGGACTGCCTTTTGGACATGGAGGCGGTTTTCGGCTTCGTCAAAGATCTCGCTGGCGTGGTCCTCAAAGACCGCGTTGGAGATCTCCTCGCCCCGGTGGGCGGGCAGGCAGTGCAGCACCATGTGGTCGGGCTTGGCCCCGGCCAGCAGGCTGCCGGTCAGCTGGTAGCCCAGAAAGTCCCGCATCCGGCGCTCTGTCTCGCCCTCGCCGTTGTTCCACACGGCGGTCACCACCACGTCGGCATCCCGTACCCCTTCTTTGGGATCGTGGAGCAGCTGGAAGCCGGCGCCGTATTTGTGGGCGAACATCAGGACATCCGCCGCCGGACGGTAAGCGGGCGGGCAGACGCAGGTCACCTGCATCCCCGCCAGCAGACCGCCTACGATCAGGCTGTTGGCCATGTTGTTGCCGTCTCCCACAAAACACAGCTTCTGCCCCTGCAAAGAGCCGCGCCGCTCCCGAATGGTCATCAGGTCGGCCAGCACCTGGCAGGGATGGGCATAGTCGGTCAGGCCGTTGATCACCGGCACCCCGGCATACTCGGCCAGCTCCTCCAGGTCGCGCTGGCGGTAGGTGCGCCAGACCACGCAGTCGTAATAGCGGCCCAGTACCCGTGCGGTGTCCCGCAAAGGCTCGCCCCGGCTGGCCTGCAGCTCGGTGGCGGCGTTCATGTAGTTGCCCAGGCCCCCCAGCTGGTATACGCCCACCTCAAAGCTGGTGCGGGTGCGGGTGGAAGCCTTGGAAAACATCAGAGCCACGCTTTTGCCGGCCAGCAGGGGCGGGGTGCCCCCGGCTTTCTGGGCGGCTTTCAGCTGGGCGGCCACATCCAGGATGTGGTACAGCTCCTGCTGGGTCAGGTCGCTCATCTTCAGCAGATGGTTCATAGGCCCCTCCCCTCAGCGTTGGGCCGGGGCCATGCTGCACAGCACCTCGTCCAGGATGGTCAGGGCCCGCTCGATGTCGTGGGCGGTGACGATCAGGGGAGGCAGCAGCCGCATCCGGGTCTTGGCGGTCAGCACCAGCAGGCCCCGCTCCCGGCAGGCGTCCAGAACGGCCTGGGCGGTGATGCCCTCCTCAAACTGCACCCCCAGCATCAGGCCCATGCCATCCACGGCGGTGACGTGGGGGAGCTTTTCCAGGCCCTCCCGCAGCTGTTCGCCGTGCTGGCGCACCCCCGCCAGGAAGCTGTCGCTCAGCCGGTCCAGCACCACGTTGGCGCCGGCGCAGACCACCGGGTTGCCCCCGAAGGTGGAACCGTGGGTGCCGGGGCCCATGCAGCCCGCCACCCGGTCGTTCAGCAGGACCGCGCCGATGGGCAGGCCGCCGCCCAGGCCCTTGGCCAGAGTGACAATGTCGGGGCGCAGGTTGTACTGCTCACAGGCCAGGAAGGTGCCGGTGCGGCCCACGCCGGTCTGCACTTCGTCCACGATCAGCACCAGGTCTCTGTCGTCGCACAGAGAACGCACCCCCAGCACAAAGGCGGGATCCAGGGGCACCACGCCCCCCTCACCCTGGATCAGCTCCAGCATGATGGCGCAGGTGTGCTCGTTCACCAGCTTGGTCAGGGCGTCCAGGTCCCCGGCGGCCGCATAGAGGAAGCCGTCGTTGAAGGGTCCGAAGAACTGATGGAACCCGTTCTGGCCGGTGGCGGTCAGGGTGGCCAGGGTGCGGCCATGGAAGCTGTTCTTCAGGGTGATGATCTGGTCCCGGCCGGCGCCGTAGCGGTCAAAGCTGTATTTGCGCGCAGCCTTGATGGCGCCCTCGTTGGCCTCGGCCCCCGAGTTGCCAAAGAACACCTTGTTCATGCCGGTGCGGCGGCACAGGCGCTTGGCCAGCTTGGAGCAGGGGGCGGTGTAGTACAGGTTGGAAGTGTGCTGCAATTTGTGGGCCTGCCGCGCCACAGCGTCGGCCCAGTCCAGGTCGCAGTAACCCAGGCTGTTCACCCCGATGCCGCTGGTGAAGTCCAGATAATCCTGGCCCTCCGGGCCGTAGGCGTGCATCCCGTGGCCCCGCTCGATGACGATGGGGTTGCGCTTATAAGTGTGCAGGACGTAGTCGTTGTCCCGCACGATGACTTTTTCAGTATCCATTTCGATGCCTCCCTGGCATTGTTATTCGCGATGGCTGCGGCGGTAGAAGCGGGTGCCCGAGCCACGGTTGGAGAACAGCTCCAGCAGCACAGTGTGGGGAACCCGGCCGTCGATGATGACCGCCTCATGGACGCCCTGGTAGATGGCGTCGGCCATGCCGCCGATCTTGGGGATCATGCCGCCGGCGATGATGCCCGCAGCCTTGTACCCTTCGATCTCGCTCACCTCCACCTCGGGGATGAGGGTGCTCTCGTCGTCCTTGTCCCGCAGCAGGCCGGCGATGTCGGTCATGGACACCAGCTTTTCGGCCTGGAGGGCAATGGCGATCTGGGCCGCCGCCGTGTCGGCGTTGATGTTGTAGGGCTGGCCCAGGTCGTCCATCCCCACCGTGGCGATCACCGGGATGTAGCCGCCGTCCAGCAGGCTGCGGATCAGGGTGGTGTCCACATGGGTCACCTCTCCCACATAGCCCAGACGGCTGTCCATCTCGGCGCAGCGCAGCATCTGGCCGTCCATCCCGCACAGGCCGACCCCCCGGCCCCGCAGCTTGGACACCAGGTCCTTGTTGACCTTGCCGGCCAGCACCTGCTGCACGATCTCCATGGTGGCCTGGTCGGTCACCCGCAGGCCGTCCACAAAGCGGCTCTGGACCCCCACCTTTTTGAGCATATCGTTGATGGCAGGGCCGCCGCCGTGGACCAGCACCACCCGTACCCCCAGCAACGTGAGGGTGACCAGGTCGTTCATCACCGCGTCCTTCAGCGTCTCGTTGATCATGGCGTTGCCGCCGTATTTGATGACCATGGTCTTGCCATGGTATTTCTGGATGTAAGGTGTCGCCTCCGAAAACAGGAGGGCCATTTGCTCGTTTTTCATATGCTTTCTTTCCCGCCGCCTGCTGTATCAGGTCCTGTAATCACCGTTGATCTTCACATAGTCATAGGTCAGGTCGCAGCCCCATGCCTTGGCAGCGGCGTCCCCCAGGCCCATGTCCACTCGCACCAGGATGTCGCGCTCTGCCAGCACCCGGGCGGCCTCTTCCTCGCTGTAAGGGTGGTAGGCTGCATTCTCGCAGACATACACCTCGCCGGCGGCGCTGGACAGCCAGACGCACACCTTATCGATGGAGAAATCCCCCGGCGTATAGCCGATGGCGCAGAGGATGCGGCCCCAGTTGGCGTCCCGGCCGAACACGGCCGCCTTGAACAGGTTGGAGCACACCACGCTGCGGGACACCGCCCGGGCCGTCTTGAGGTCGGGCGCGCCGGTCACCTGGCAGGTGATGAGGTGGGTGGCCCCTTCGCCGTCCCCGGCATGGAGGGCGCACATATGCTCCGCAATGGCGGTGAGGGCCTCCACGAAGGCGTCGTAATCGGGGCCTTCGGACTGGATGCAGGGATTGCCTGCCAGACCCGAGGCCATGATGAGCAGGGTGTCGTTGGTGGAGGTGTCCAGGTCTACGCTCATCTGGTTGTAGGTGCCGGGCACCACCTGGCGCAGGGCCTTCTGGAGCATGGCCGGGCTGACCGCCGCGTCGGTGGTGTAGAAAGCCAGCATGGTGGCCATGTTGGGGGCGATCATGCCGCTGCCCTTGCCGATGGCGCCCAGGGTGCAGCTCTTGCCCCCCAGCTGGAACCGGATGGCGTACTCCTTCTGGCAGGTATCGGTGGTCATGATGGCGGTGGCCGCGTCGGCGCTGCCCTGGGCGGTGTGGGCCAGTTTGGCCGCCGCCGCCGGGATGCCCGCCGCAAAGGGATCGATGGTCATGGGCTGGCCGATGACGCCGGTGGAGGCGGGCAGCACGTCCCCGGCGGGGATGCCCAGAGCCTGCCCGGTCAGCTGGCAGCAGGCCTCGGCCAGCTCTACCCCGTTGGCGGCGCAGGTGTTGGCGTTGCCGCTGTTGACCAGGATGGCCTGGGCGTAGCCGTCGGCCAGGTGGGCGCGGTCCACCTTGATGGGGGCGCCGCAGACCTTGTTGGTGGTGTAGACCCCCGCCGCCGCGCAGCGCACGTCGGCCTTGATGAGGGCCAGGTCGTATTTGGTGCGGTTGGCCCGGATGCCGCAGTGCACCCCGGATGCCGCAAACCCTGCGGGGGCGCAGATGCCTCCCGCAACCTCCTGATACTGCATAGACTGTTCCTCCTTATATCTTGCGGGCTTTATTCCAGCCCGGCCGTCTCGGGCAGGCCCAGCAGGATGTTCATGCACTGGACCGCCGCCCCCGAGGACCCCTTGCCGAGGTTATCGAACAGGGAGATCAGCAGCATCTGGCTGCCGTCGGGGCTGGCGGTGCAGTAGATCTGGACCCGGTCGGTGCCCTGCATGGCTCCGGCGGCCAGCATCCCGTCCGCGGGCGTCTCCCCCAGGGGATGGACGGTGAACAGCGCCTCCCCTGCATAGTAATCGGCCAGGGCCTGGGCCACCGCCTGGGGCGTCACGCCGGGCAGAAGCTCCATCCGCATGGGGACGGTGACCTCCATGCCGGCATAGTAGTCATCCACGATGGGGCAGAACACCGGCGCGGCCGTCAGACCCGACACCGCCTGCATTTCGGGCAGGTGCTTGTGGTGCAAAGTCAGGCCGTAGGCCCGGGGTGTGCTGTAAAGGGCGGGGCGGCCGGGGTCCTGGTATTCGGCGATCATCTTCTTGCCCCCGCCCGAATAACCGGTCAGGCTGTGGCAGGTGAAGGGATAGTCCGCCGGCGCCAGGCCCAGTTCCACCAGAGGGCGCGCCAGGCAGATGAAGCCGGACGCATGGCACCCGGGCACCGCCACACGGTTTGCCTGCCGGATTTTTTCCCGCTGGCCGTGCAGCTCGGGGAAGCCGTATACCCACCCCGGCGCGGTGCGGAAGGCGGTGGAGGTGTCCAGCACCCTGACGTGAGGCTCCACCAGGGGGATCACCTCTTTGGAGGCGGCGTCGGGCAGGCACAGGAACGCCAGGTCGGCGGCGTTGATGGTTTCGGCCCGCTTGTGCAGGTCCTTGCGGCTCTCCTCGGGGATGGACAGCAGCTCCAGCTCGGGCCGTCCGGCCAGACGGTCCGCGATGCGCAGTCCGGTGGTGCCTGACGAACCGTCGATGAACACCTTGTAGCTCATGCCTGTCCCTCCTCCCATGCTTCCAGGGCCTGCTGGGCCTGCTGGATCTGGAGGCGGACGCTGGCGGCGCTGGGGCCGCCGTAGCTGGTGCGGCCCTCGCAGCAGTTGACCAGGTCCACCGCCTGGTAGATGTCCTGCTCAAACAGGGGGCTGTACTGCCGGAACTGCTCCAGCGTCAGCTCCTCCAGCACGGTGCCCTGGGCGATGCAGTCGGCCACCATCTGGCCGGTCAGCTTGTAGGCGTCCCGGAAGGGCATCCCCTTGCGGGTCAGGTAGTCGGCGCAGTCGGTGGCGTTGATGAAGCCGGCCGCCGCCGCCCGGCGCATATTGGCCGGCAGGGTGCGCATGGTGTCCAGCATGGGGGTGATGGTGGTCAGGCAGAGGGACAGCGTATCCACCGCGTCAAAGATGGCCTCCTTGTCCTCCTGCATATCCTTGTTGTAAGCCAGGGGCAGGCCCTTCATCATGACCAGCAGGGTGTTCAGATCGCCGTACACCCGGCCGGTCTTGCCCCGGATCAGCTCGGTGACGTCGGGGTTTTTCTTCTGGGGCATGATGGAGGAGCCGGTGGTGAATGCGTCGTCCAGCTCGATGAACTTGAACTCCCAGCTGCACCAGAGGATGATCTCCTCCGACAGGCGGGACAGGTGCATCATGCAGGTCGCGATGGCCGAGGCCAGCTCGATGCAGAAATCCCGGTCGGACACGCCGTCCATGCTGTTGGGGCAGGGCGCCTCAAAGCCCAGCTTCTGGGCGGTGAAGGCCCGGTCCAGAGGATAGGTGGTGCCCGCCAGGGCGCCCGAGCCCAGAGGGCACTGGCTGTTCATCCGGCGGGTGGCGTCGGCAAAACGGCCCAGATCCCGCAGCAGCATCCAGGCATAGGCCATCAGAGCGTGGCCGAAGGTGACCGGCTGGGCCCGCTGCAGGTGGGTATAGCCCGGCATCACCGAGGCGGTGTTCTCGCCGGCCTTTTTGCAGATGACCCGCACCAGGGCGGCGATCAGCCCCTGCAGACGGATGCTCTCATCCCGCAACGTCAGCCGGATGTCCAGGGCCACCTGGTCATTGCGGCTGCGGCCGGTGTGCAGCCGCTTGCCTGCATCCCCGATGCGGGCGGTGAGGGTCTGCTCCACAAAGGTGTGCACATCCTCGGCGGCGGGGTCGATCTCCAGCCGGCCTGCGGCCAGGTCGTCGGCGATCGAGGCCAGCCCGTCCAGGATGGCCCTGCAATCTTCTTCCGAGATGATCCCCTGCCGGGCCAGCATGGCGGCATGGACGCCGCTGCCCTTCATGTCCTGGGCGATCATCCGCTGGTCGAACCGGATGGAGGAGTTGAAATCGTTCACGCGGGAGTCCACCGCCTTGGAAAAGCGGCCTTTCCAGAGTTGTTCAGCCATGGTCGGCTCCTTTCAAAACAGATGGGGACGGCAGGCGCAGCCGGTCCCAATAACGGCAAAGCCGCCGCAGGAAATGCACGTCCTGCGGCGGTGCCGCCGGCATCGCTGCCGGAGTTGCCTCTGCCCGGAAAGTGTGGAACGGGCAGAGGGGAGGAAAGCGTATCGATCAGTCTTTGGGCCAGTTCTTGGACAGCTTGGCCCGCTCTTTGATGGACAGGCCGAACAGGTTGATGAAGCCTGCAGCATCGGCCTGGTTGTAATCCTCGTCCTCGCCAAAGGAGGCGGTCTGCTCATCGTAGAGGCTGTAAGGGGAAGTGACGCCGGCGTTGATCATGTTGCCCTTGTACAGCTTGAGCTTGACGTCGCCGGTGACGGTCTGCTCCAGGCTGTCGGCAAAGGCGTCCAGGGCCTGGCGCAGGGGGGTGAACCACTGGCCGTTGTAGACGATATCGGCGTACTTCTGGGCCAGCTGCGCCTTGAAGTGGGCGCTCTCCTTGTCCAGAGTGATGGTCTCCAGCACGTCGATGGCCTTGTAGAGGATGGCGCCGCCGGGCGTCTCATAGACGCCGCGGCTCTTCATGCCCACCAGCCGGTTCTCGACGATGTCCAGCAGGCCGATGCCATTGGCGCCGCCCACCTGGTTGAGGTATTCCACCAGTTCCACGGCGCCCATCTCTTTGCCGTCCACGGCGGTGGGGATGCCCTTCTCGAAGTGGATGGTCACATAGGTGGGCTGGTCGGGGGCCTGCTCGGGGCTGACCCCCAGCTCCAGGAAGCCGGGCTTGTTGTACTGGGGCTCGTTGGCGGGGTTCTCCAGGTCCAGGCCCTCGTGGGACAGATGCCAGATGTTCTTATCCTTGGAGTAGTTGGTCTCCCGGTTGATCTTCAGGGGGATGTTGTGGGCCTCGGCGTAATCGATCTCCTCGTCGCGGCTCTTGATGTTCCACTCACGCCAGGGAGCGATGATGGCCATGTCGGGGCAGAAGGCCTTGAGGGTCAGCTCAAAGCGGACCTGGTCGTTGCCCTTGCCGGTGCAGCCGTGGCAGATGGCGTCGGCGCCCTCCTGGATGGCGATGTCGGCCAGGGCCTTGGCGATGCAGGGCCGTGCAAAGGAGGTGCCCAGCAGGTAATCCTCGTACTTGGCGCCGAACTTCAGGGTGGGGAAGATGTAGTTCTCCACAAAGTCTTTCTTCAGGTCCAGCACATACAGCTTGGAAGCGCCGGTCTTTTTGGCTTTCTCCTCCAGGCCGTCCAGCTCGGTGCCCTGGCCCACGTCGCCCGACACGGCGATGACCTCACAGTTGTTGTAGTTCTCCTTCAGCCAGGGGATGATGATGGATGTATCCAGACCGCCGGAATAGGCCAGAACGACCTTCTTGATGTCTTCCTTTTTCTTCATTGCTGCTCGCTCCTTTTTGCGTTCTTTGGCAGGTTTCACACACTTTCTGCCGCGCCCCAGATGGCGCGGACCGCCGCGTTTTGCGCGTCTGTCCCTATTATATCCGCCCAGGCTCCAGCGTCAATGCAGAAAAACGACAAACCTTTTCTCGTTTTGGCCGCCGTTTTGAGGCAATTTGTATTTTTATGCAATCATAAATGCATACAATGCGATTATATTCATTGCCGTGCGAGGCCCGGCAAACAAAAACCCCCGCATCCCTCAAGGGGAAACGGGGGCGGGACGGGGCTTCTCAGTCCTCGATGAGGACGGCGCTCTTGATGCGGACGGGGGTTGCGGGCTTGTCGTTCCAGTCGGTGCGGACCGATGCGATCTTGTCCACCACATCCATGCCGGACACCACATGGCCGAAGGCGGCGTACTGGCCGTCCAGGTGGGGGGCATCCTTGTGCATGATGAAGAACTGGCTGCCGGCGCTGTTGGGATCGGCGGCGCGGGCCATGCTGATCACGCCGCGCACATGGCGGATGGGGTTGTTGACGCCGTTGGAGGCGAATTCGCCCTTGATCTTCCAGCCGGGGCCGCCGGTGCCGTTGCCCAGCGGGCAGCCGCCCTGGATCATAAAGCCGGGGATCACCCGGTGGAAGGTCAGCCCGTCGTAAAAGCCGGACTTGACCAGCTTTTCAAAGTTTTCGCAGGTGATCGGCGCAGCCTGCTTGTCAAGCTGGATATCGATCACACCGCCGTCTTCCATTGTAATACGAACCATAGTGCTTCTTCTCCTACTCTTTAACACGTGCCCCATGCAGGGGCGGCATATACCTTGCCCGGGCGGCCGGCGCGCCGGCACGCGGGCTCCCCACTCTCCCGGATGGCCGGGATACGTTCCAGTTGCATTTTACCATATTTTCGCCCGTATGGAAAGATAAAAAATGTGAACCAAACGTGAATGGGCCGGACCGGGCCGCCGTTTCTGCCTCCATGCCCTGCGGCGCTGTCTGCCGCCGGGCAAAAAATCCCCGCTCCGCAGCAGGGCCGCAGGGCGGGGAAAGGTCAGGCGTCGGAGCCTTCGTTGTTGGGAAGAAGTTCCAGCAGGCGCCGGACAGCGTCCACCGGGAAGCCGGGGCCGGGCGGGTCATCGGCCCAGCTCTGCAGCAGGGCGTGGGTATTGCCGCTCTGGGGCAGCATATAGCCCGACTCCCGCAGCAGGTCCTCATTGACCAGCCGCATCGAACGGGCGGCAGCGGCCATCAGCCGGCGCAGGCCCTCGGACGGAGCGGCGTCGGCCAGCTGGAGGGCGGCCTTTTCCTCCCGGGCCTTTTGGGCGGCCAGTCTGCGGGAGAGGGCCAGTACGTCCTCGGCTTTCTTCTGCTGGGGCGGATAGGTCACGGGCACCATCGAGATGGCCCCGCTGGGACAGGCAGCGGCACAGGTGCCGCAGCCCACACACTTGGAAGTGTCGATGATGCTGTCCTCGGTGTCGGACGCGCCGGTGGGGCAGACGTACAGGCACAGGCAGTCCTTGGTGCACAGGCGCAGGTTGCGCACGGCGATCTTCTTCATCATGCGGGCCGCCTCCCTTCCATCTTGTCAAATTTCCAGGCGGGCACTTTGCATACGGGGCACAGCTCGGGGGGCGCGTCGCCGATGTAGATGAAGCCGCACACCGAGCATACCCACACCTGGGTGCCCTCCAAAAAGGCTTCCCCCTCCCGCTGGTAGCGGCCCAGCAGGGCGTAGAGCATCTGGGTCACCTTCTCGCCCCAGACACAGACCCGTTGGGTGCCCCGGTCGGCATGGTCCCGGGCGGCGGCATGGACCGCCGGGTAACCCTGTTCCAGGTCCTCCTGGAGCATACCGGCCAGCAGCGCCTGGTCCGCGTCGGACAGGGCGGGCGCCGCCTGCGCAAAGTAATCTGCGATCTGGCGGAACAGGGCGGCCTCCTCGTCTTTGTATTGTTTCTCGCAGCCCCGGGCCAGGTTGGAGCACAGGGCGGACAAGGCCCCGGCAGGCAGAAGCTGCAAGTCGTCCTCCTCCAGTGCCGGCGCGGGCTGGATGTCCTGGGCGGGCTGGGGCGCTTCTTCCGGCCCGAACATCAGCTTGGGCGCGCCGCAAAGCGGGCAGGACCAGCTGTCGGGCAGGCTGTCAAAGGGCGTCCCCTCGATGGCTTCATCGTAGATGTAGCCGCAGATGGGGCAGACGTAACGCATGGCTTCACTCCTCCTTTGGCTTGAATTGACGCCGCGCCCCCGGCAAGGGGTATGCCGGGGGGACGGCGCTGGCTGCTGCACAGGCCGAAAAGCTTGTGCGGTTTATACAAAAAATATAACAGATGTGGACACCGTTTGTCAATGTGAACCGGTCACATAAGGCGGCACGCAAAAACCCCCTGCTCCCTAGAGAGCAGGGGGGTGATTGGTTCTAAAGCTGGGTCAAAACCGCAGGGGGGATTACTCGCCGGCGGCGGTCAGGACAGCGTGGATGTAGCCGGCGGTGTCCACCAGAGTAGCGCCCGAGATGGAGTCGACGGGGTTCTCCTGGTCGGCCAGGGCGGTGGCATCCGCGATGCTCATGCCGTTCAGGTGGTTCTGGATGGCGTCGAAGTTGCCGTCGATGGTGACGGTAGCGCCGCCCTTGGAGGACATATTGGCGCTGTAATACTCGGTGTTCACACGCTTGGAGCACAGCACCACGCCGTCGGCGTAGTTCTCGCCAAAGCCTGCGTCGCTGTTGGGCACGCCGGTGACATCCTCATCCGAGCTGATGAACTGGAAGTCATCGATGTAGCTCAGGATGATGTTCTCGCCGTCGGTCAGGGCAGCGGCGGTGGTGAAGCACTTGTCACCGTGAGCAGCGGCATAGGCCACGTTCAGCTGCAGCTGGCTGGAATCGCCGTTGAACTCCACGGCCTGGTTCTGCTGGGCGTTGCGGGCAGCCTCGGCGATGGCCTTCAGGTAGCCGGCGGTGTCGGCCAGGGTGGCGCCGCTCACCAGATCCACGGCGTTCTCGTCGCTGGCGGCAGCGTCGATCTCGTCGATGGTCTTGCCCACCACATAGTTCTGGATGGCGTCGTAGTTGTCGTCGATGCGGGTGGTGGCGCCGGCGTGGGAAGCCATCAGGTCGCTGTAGTAGTCAGCGTTCACACGCTTGGAACCCAGCACCATGCCGTCGGCGTAGTTCTCGCCGAAGCCGCCGTCGCTGTTGGGCACAGGGGTGATGCCTGCATCGCTGGCAAAGAACTGGAACTCGTCCAGATAAGCAGCCACGATCACGTCATCCTTCACCACGGCCACAGCCTCGGTGAAGCAGCTGTCGCCATGGGCGGCAGTGTAGGACTGGCCGATCTGCAGGCCGCCCTCGATCTGGACGTTCTCAGCAGGAGCTGCCGGTTCGGGGGCAGCGGTAGAGCTGGCGGCCTCCTCCTGGATCTCCTCACCCAGGGCCTGGGCCACAGCCTGGCGGACCGCGTTGCTGGTGACGGTGGCGCCGCTGACGCCGTCGATCTCATAGCCGCCTGCGTCCACGACCTGCTGCTGCAGCTCCTCCAGGGCAGCGCCGCCGATCTCGGGGGTCTCGCCGTCGCCGGTCAGGGTGCAGGCGGTGATGGTGCCGTTCTCCACCGTCAGGGTGGCGGTGACGTCGCCGCCAAAGCCCTCGGCGGTGCCGGTCAGGGTCTCAGCAGCGGTGCTGCCGGCCGCGCTGCCGGCAGTGGACTGGCTGCCGCCGCAGGCCGCCAGATTCAGGGCCAGGGCGCCGCACAGCACAAAAGAAAAAGCGCGCTTCATGTAGAATTACCTCCATATATGTTGTTGCAATCCGTGCTTTTCACCAATGCGAAGCTATTATATCATGTTGTGTTTGCGGTTACAATCCCCGGGAGCGAATTGATAATCTTTTGTGACCGCCAAAGGGGCAAAACCTGAACAAAGCAGCCAAATTGTCAAAAGGAGTTTCGGGCCGCGGGCGGCTGGACGCATCGTGTACTTTTCTTTGGGGATGCAGTGTGCTACAATAAAGCAACGACCATACAGAAAGGGGCGCTGCATATGCCTGCACCGGCCAGCCGTGTGCTGCATCTGGCGCTGCCCGGCCGGATCGACCTGGCCCAGGCGGCGCGGTATCTTGGGGCCAGAGGGGAGCCGGACGCGGCCACCCTGGCCCTGCTGGAACGATGGGCCCCGCCGCTTTTGGCGGCGGCCGACCCCCGGGGGGTGTACCTGCAGGGGGACAAGGAGGCCCTTGCGTTCCTGTGGCAGGGACAGGACGTGCAGCGCCACCTGGCCGGCTGCACCCAGGCGGTGCTGCTGGCGGTGACCCTGGGGGCGGGGGTGGACGCCCAGATCCGCCGGGCCGGGGTGGGGGACGTGGCCGCCCAGGCCGCCACGGACGCATTGGCCAGCGCCCTTGCCGAGCAGGTGTGCGACGAGGCCGAAGCCCGGCTACGGGCTGAGGCCCAAAGCCAGGGGCTGTACCTCACCGGGCGGTATTCGCCGGGGTATGGGGACTGGCCCATCGCGGTGCAGCCCCGGCTGGCGGCTGTCCTGGATACCCCGCGCCGGATCGGCCTGTACGTCACCGATACGTTTCTGATGCTGCCCCGCAAGAGCGTGACGGCTGTGCTGGGGGCCGGCCGTGCGCCGGTGTCCGGGCAGAGGGCCGGCTGCGCCCACTGCGCGCTGCGGGACAAATGCGAATACCGAAAGAGAGGCGAGAGCTGTGAAAGCTAGAGAGATCCTGCGCACCCATCAGACCATCCTGCTGGACGGTGCCATGGGCACCATGCTGCAAGCGGCGGGCCTGCCCCTGGGGGCCAAGCCCGAGGCGCTGAACATCGAGGACCCGGCCCTGATCCAGTCCATCCATCACGCGTATGCGGAGGCGGGCAGCCGCATCCTCTGCGCCAACACCTTTGGCGCGTCGGCCCACAAACTGGCGGGCAGCGGCTATACAGTGGAGCAGACGGTTCAGGCGGGCATCCAGTGCGCCCGGCAGGCCGCCGCGCCCCATGGCGCCCTGGTGGCCCTGGACATAGGCCCTCTGGGGGAGCTGCTGGAGCCCGCCGGCACCCTCCCCTTTGAGGAAGCGGTGGACGCCTTTGCCCGGATCGTGCGGGCGGGGGAGGCCGCCGGGGCCGATCTGGTGCTGCTGGAGACCTTCACCGACCTGTATGAGCTGAAAGCCGCCCTGCTGGCCTGCAAGGAGAACAGCAGCCTGCCGGTGCTGGCCAGCATGAGCTTTGAGGCAGGGGGCCGCACCTTTACCGGGTGCACGGTGGGCAGCTTTGCGGCCACGGCCCGGGGGTTGGGGGCGGACGGCCTTGGCATCAACTGCAGCCTGGGCCCCAAGGAGATCTGCCCCATGGCCCGGACCCTCTGCCAGGCGGTGCCGGGGGACTACCCGGTCTTTATCAAGCCCAACGCGGGCCTGCCCCGCGCGGACGGCAGCGGCTACGACATCACCCCCCAGTTGTTCGCCCACCAGATGATGCCCTACCGGGACCTGGGCCTGTTTGCGGCGGGCGGCTGCTGCGGCACCACCCCCGACTTCATCCGGGCGCTGCACAAGGTCTTTGACGGCTGCCTCACCGGACGGCCTGCCCATCCCATGGCATCGGTGCTGTGCAGCCCGGTGCAGCGGGTGGAAGTGGACGGCATCACGGTGGTGGGTGAGCGGATCAACCCCACCGGCAAAAAGCGGTTCCAGCAGGCCCTGCGGGAAGGAGACGTGGACTATGTGCTGGCCCAGGGCATCAGCCAGGCCGAGGCCGGGGCCGCCGTGCTGGACGTCAATGTGGGCGCCCCGGGCGTGGATGAGCCCGCCATGATGGAACGGGTGGTCAAGGCCCTGCAAAGCGTGGTGTCCCTGCCCTTGCAGCTGGACTCCTCCAACCCCGAGGCCCTGGCCCGGGGCCTGCGGGTCTGCAACGGCAAGCCCATCGTCAACTCGGTCAACGGGGAACAGGCGGTGCTGGACCGGCTGCTGCCCCTGTGCAAAAAGTACGGCGCGGCTGTGGTGGGCCTGACCATGGACGAACAGGGCATCCCCAAGACGGCGGCGGGCCGTGTGGCCATTGCACGCCGCATCCGGGACGCCGCCCTGGATGCCGGCATCCCCCGGGAGGATATCTACATCGACTGCCTGACCCTCACCGCCAGCGCCCAGCAGGAGGACGTCCTGGCCACCCTGGAGGCCCTGGCCGCCTGCAAGCAGGAGCTGGGGGTGCGCACGGTGCTGGGGGTGTCCAACATCAGCTTTGGGCTGCCCTGCCGCCCCTATCTGAACACCACCTTCCTGACCATGGCCATGTACGCCGGGCTGGATCTGGCCATCATGAACCCCGCCAGCGAGGAAATGATGGGGGCAGTGTATGCATACGATGTACTGACCTGCCGTGACCCCCAGAGCGCCCGGTATATCGCCCGGTACGCGGGGCGGGCCATGCCGGCGGCTGCCCAGCCTGCCGCCCTGCCGTCCCGGGAAGCCCCGGACCAGCCGGAAGGGCCGTATGGTCCGCTGATCCGGGCGGTGGAGCAGGGGCTGAAAGGGGAGGCCGGGGCCCACACCCGGGCCCTGCTGGACAGCTGCGCCCCGCTGGACCTGGTGGACCACGCCCTGATCCCCGCCCTGGATACGGTGGGCGCCCGGTACGAAAAGGGCACGTTGTTCCTGCCGCAGCTGCTGCAGTCGGCCAGCGCGGCCCAGGCTGCGTTTGAGGAGATCAAGGCGGCGGTGGCAAAGCAGGGGACCCCCGGTCAGAGCAAGGGCAAGATCGTGCTGGCCACCGTCAAGGGGGATGTCCACGACATCGGCAAGAACATCGTCAAGGTGATTTTGGAGAATTACGGCTTCGATGTGCTGGATCTGGGGCGGGACGTGCCGCCCGAGACCGTGGTGGACGCGGTGCGCCGCACCGGCGCCAGACTGGTGGGCCTGTCCGCCCTGATGACCACCACCCTCCAGAGCATGGCCGACACCATCGCCGCCCTCCATCGGGCGGGTCTGGACTGCAAGGTGATGGTGGGGGGCGCGGTGCTGACCGAGAGCTACGCCATGCAGATCGGCGCCGACTGGTATGCCAAAGATGCCAAGCGCTCGGCCGACATCGCCAAAGAGTTCTACCAGGTCCGCTAAGGACGGATGTTTGCAAACTGTTCAAAAAGTCCACAAAAAGCTGCCACAAATGTGCAGTATACTAAGGGTGCAGTCGGGGGAGCGAACAGACTTCCCCCTCCTATGCGGACTGCTGTTGCAGGCAGCTCCCGGAAACCCTACCGCCGCACCGCTCCGCGGGAGCCTCAGGCGGCGGCTCCGACATCCTACTGTTCCCCCGCCCATGCCAGGCAATCGCCGGGCGGCGGACAGACTACACATCCTCTCCCCTGCGCAGGAGTTTCGATAGAGGACAGCCCCGGAAACGGGGCTGTTTTTTTGTCTCCCCAGTTTTGGGGGGTGTTGGGGGAAGAATATGGGGCGGTTTGCACATTGTGCCCTCCGGCGGGCTGTGATACAATAACCGCTGTGCGGCCCGCATGGGGCCGCCTGGCAGGATATTGTGAAAAAAGAAGGGATCTGTTGTGCGTTATTTGCGGCAGTTTTTGTGGATCATCGGCTTTACCCTGGCAGGGGAGGCTTTGCACGCCTGGGTTCCGCTGCCGGTGCCTGCGGCGGTGTGGGGGCTGGTGCTCCTGTTCGTTGCCCTGGAGAGCGGCAAACTCCGGCTGGACTCGGTGCAGCAGTGCGGACAGTTCATGCTGGGACTGATGCCCCTGCTGTTCATCGCGCCGGCGGTGGGCCTCATCGACAGCTGGCCCATGCTGGCCCGGGTGTGGCCCGTCGTGCTGGCCATCATCCTGGCTTCCACCCTGGTGGTGTTCGGGGTCAGCGGCTGGGTCACCCAGCGCCTGCTGGACCGGGCCGACCGCAGCCGAAAGGAGGGTCTCGATGGGTGAGTTCTTTTCGGGGTCGGCGCTGTTCGCCATCCTCCTGACCTTCGGGGCCTATGAGCTGGGACGGCTGTTCCAGCAAAAGACCGGTGTGGCCCTGTTCAACCCCATCCTGGTGGCGGCGGTGCTGACGGGGGCGGTCCTGGCTGCGGCCGGCGTGCCTAACCAGGTGTACCAGCAGCACTGCGAGGTCTTTTCCTGGCTGCTGACCCCCGCCACCGTCTGTCTGGCCATCCCGCTGCACGCCCAGTTCAGCCGGCTGCGCCATGACCTGCCCGCCATTTTGGCGGGAGTGGGAGCGGGCACGCTGGTCAGCCTGGGCTTTGTCTGGGTCATGGCCCGTCTGTGCCGCCTGGATGCGGTGCTCACCGCCTCCCTGCTGCCCAAAAGCATCACCACCGCCATGGGGATCGTGGTCAGCCAGGCCGCCGGCGGCGAGCCCGCCATCACCACCGCGGCCATCATCCTCACCGGCATCCTGGGCAGCATCTTTGGCCCCTGGCTGTGCAGGCTGCTGCGCCTGACCTGGCCTGCGGCCCAGGGCGCGGCCTTCGGTACCTCGGCCCATGTCATCGGCACCGCCAAGGCCGCCGAGTTCAGCCAGACCTGCGAGGCAGTCAGCAGCCTGTCTTTGGTGTTCGCGGGCATCCTGACCGCCGTGCTGTGCCCCCTGCTGCTGTAATGAGCCGCAACAATACAAAACAGGCAGACGCATTTTGGTGCGTCTGCCTGTTTTTGCACTCCGGCCGTCAGTTTTCAAACCGGATATCAGGGGCGTTTTGCAGGGGATAGAGAGTCAGGGCGTCGCCGTCCAGGCCGGCGCCGGCCAGCCGCACCGCGGTGATGCGGCTGTTCCCATAGGTCTTGTAGTAGTATACGCCGGCGCCGGCGCTGATGCAGCAGGAGTAGGTGGTGATATCCTCCCGGCCTTCCGGGGTCACCACGCTGCCCCGCACCATGGCCACCCCCTCCAGCAGATGGAAGAACTGGACCACCCGTTCCTCCTCCGACCCGGGGTCGGGGCTGTTCAGCTTGAGAAAGGCCGCCTTGACATAGCGGGAGGCGGGGGAAAAGTCGCCGGGCAGGCCCACCGCGCCCATCCCCTGGCCAAAGGGGGGAAGGGACAGCCCGGGAGCCATCCGGTTTTCCGCAGGCCGGGGGCTGAGCCCCTGGTATTGGCAGAGGTTGGCCTGATGGAAGGGGAAGGGCGGGTTGTTGGTCAGCACCCCTACCGGATCGTCGTAGAGAAAGACCCCTTCCCGGGTGGCCTCCAGCACCAGAGCCCCGGTCGGGTCGGCAATGTGCCAGTGGAGCGGGGACAGGGGCAGCCCCGGGGCAAAGGGGACGCCCAAAGGCCGGAACCGGGCCAGCCGGGCCCTGGCCTGTTCCAGGGTGGCGCAGCTGCCCAGCACCCAGGGGATCAGCTCGTAGGGGGCTACGGCGTCGCAGTCTGCGGGTGGGTCGGGGTCATACCAGGCGTTGCCCGGGAAGTTCAGCCCCGCCATATACAGCCCCTTTTCGTTCATGGCTTCGGCGTAGAGGGGACAGCCCTGGGTTACGTTGGCCATCCCGATGAGGGCCAGATGGTGCTCCATGGCGGGCTGCCGGTGGAACCGCAGCGGATACCGCCGCGGCGTGACCACCACCTGCTCCCCAAAAGAATATTCCAGATCCAGGTTGCGGCCGAAGTAACCGCCGCCCTGCTGCATGGCAATGCTGGTACACATAGAAGATCCTCCTTTCCGGCCCGGGACGGGATGCGGCCTGCCCGGACGGTGTAAGGCGTCTGTGAAAACTCCGCCCTACGGCTCCATTCTGCCCAAAAGCTCCACCTGCTGCGCTGCATCGGACGATTTTGGGCCAATCGCGCAGCAGGCTCGCATTCTCAGATCCAGTATACCACCGGCGGCCTGCGTCTACAACATACAGCCTTGTGCGGGAGCAAAAAGGCCCGGCATCCGGACGCGCTCTGGCAAAAACTCCAAAAACCAGTGCTGAAAATCGGTGGATTTGTCATTGCACCGGCAGGCGGATGGGTGTATTATAAAAATAGAAGAAGCTTGGATACAACGCGCGCCCGCGCGTGCCCACGCCGGCGCCAGCCAGCGCCGCATCAAGGAGGAATGCACAATGGCACTTCATGTTCTGGACGAGGCCAACCGCTGCCTTGGCTGCAAAAAGCCCATGTGTCAGGAGGGCTGCCCCATCCGCACCAACATCCCGGAGGTGGTCCGCCTGCTGAAGGCCGGCGAGATGGACAAGGCCGGCCGGATGCTGTTTGAGAACAACCCCCTGACCACCGTGTGCAGTCTGGTCTGCGACCACGAAAAGCAGTGCGAGGGCCACTGCATCCGCAACCGTATGCCCAGCCATGACCCGGTGCACTTCTCGGTGATCGAAAATTATATCTCCACCACCTACGCCAACAAAATGGTGGCGGGCCCGGCGCCCAAAAACGGGATGCGGGCGGCAATCATCGGGTCGGGGCCGGCGGGCCTGACCATTGCGGTGCTGCTGGCCCGCTGGGGCTATGACATCACCATCTTTGAGGCCCGGGACAAGATCGGCGGGGTGATGCGCTACGGCATCCCCAACTACCGTCTGCCCGACAGTGTGCTGGATGACTTCCAGTACCGCCATCTGGAGCTGAAGGACATCAAGGTGCGCACCAATACCGAGATCGGCCGCACATTGACCATCGACGACCTGTTCCGGGACGGCTACAAGAGCGTGTTCATCGGCGCCGGCCTGTGGAAAGCCAACGCCATGCACATCAAGGGCGAGAGCCTGGGCAACGCGGTGTTCGGCATCGACTACCTGGCCAACAGCAAGGCGTTCCGGCTGGGAGACAACATTGCCGTCATCGGGGTAGGCAACTCGGCCATGGACTGCGCCCGCACGGCCATCCGCAACGGCGCCCGGCACGTCACCTGCTATGCCCGCCGGGATGAGAGCTGCATCAGCGCATCGGCCTATGAGGTCAGCTATGCCAAGCTGGAGGGCGTGGGCTTCCGGTTCTGCAAGGCGCCGGTGGAGATCCGCCCCGACGGCCTGATCTGCAAGGACACCGCCAAGCAGGAGGACGGCCGCTTTGTGCAGGTGGAGGGCAGCGAACGGTTCTACCCCCATACCGGCGTCATCATCTCGGTCAGCCAGGGGTCGGAGTCCAGCCTGATCCAGACCACCACCGGCATCGACACCAACCAGAAGGGCCTGCTGACGGTGGACCACGACGGCCGCACCACCCGTCCCGGCGTGTTTGCGGGCGGCGACGCGGTGAAGGGCGCCCGCACCGTGGTGGAAGCGGTGGCCATGGCCAAGGATGTGGCGGTAGCGATGGACGAATACATGAAGAGCCTGCCGGCCGACGACACCCCCGATCCCTATGCCAACATCCCCACCTTTGACACCCCTACCTCCGACGTGCTGGGGGAGCAGGAGCTGAAAGTCTGACACCTTGACCCGCCCCGGCTTTTTTGCTACAATAAGAGGCACAGCCTGTCCCGCCCGGGCTGAACGATGTATACCGAACCCCGCGCCTGCTTTTGGCGGGCGCGGGGCTTTTTTATTCGCGAGCGGCATCCGGCGGCCTGCTGCCGGGCATGCTGCTCTGGGGTGTATCTGAGAAGGCAAACGTCTGAGACCTTCGCCCAAACGTGCCGGATGCAGGGCGCATGGGCGCCGCAGATGGCGTTTTCGGATACGCCCGGAAGGAGGTGCCTTATGATCTGCCGCAGTGAAAAAGTCCGTCTGGCCCTGACCGCCCTGGCTCTGCTGGGGGGCAATGCGCTTTACTCTTTGGTGGTGGCAGTCTTTCTGGAGCCGTCGGGCCTGATCACCGGCGGGGCCACCGGCATTGCACTGGCCGTCAACCGGCTGGCCGGGCTGCCGGTGTCCGGTGTGATGCTGGTCATCAATGTGGCCATGCTGCTGGTGGGCTGGGCGCTGCTGGGACGGCGTTTTGCCCTGTCCACGCTGGCCAGCAGCTTTTTGTCCCCCCTGACCCTGGCGCTGTGGGAGCGGCTGCTGGCGGGCTATGTCCTGACCCAGGATCTGCTGCTCTGCGCGCTGTTTGCCGGGGTGGGCATTGGCACGGCCCTGGGTATGGTGATCCGGGTAGGCGGCTCCACCGGCGGTATGGATATCCCGCCCCTGGTGCTGCAAAAATATTTCCGGCTGCCGGTGCCGATTACCATGAGCGTGATGGATCTGATGATCCTGCTGGCCCAGGCGGTGTCCAGCCCCAAGGAACAGGTGCTGTACGGCATCGTCCTGGTGTTCGTCTACACCGTCGTGCTGGATAAGGTGATCCTGATGGGCCGGCATCGGGTGGAGGTCAAGATCATCAGCGCCCACACCGACGAACTGCGGTCGATGATCCTGTCCGAGGTGGACCGGGGGGTCACCCTGCTGCAAGGGGAGGGCGGATATCTGCGCCAGCCCTGCCAGCTTCTGATGACGGTGATCTCCAGCCGGGAGCTGCCCCGCCTGGAACGGCTGGTCCATGCCATCGACCCGGCCTGTTTCATGGTGGTCAGCGAAGCCAGCGAGGTGCACGGCCGCGGCTTCACCCTGGCCGACGACGGTCCTGCCCCCAGGGACGGCCGGTGAGATCGACTCTTCACAACACAAAAAGCGCACGCGAAAGCGTGCGCTTTTTTGCTGCCTCCGAATCCCCTGCCCCAAAGTTAGAAATTTCAAACTAAAGAAAATAAAGAAAAAATGGAAAAATTGAAAATTGGGTCTTGACACCGGGGGGGGTATGTTATGATAGGCACACAAAGGAAAGGACCTTCCTTTGAACCTGTTTTGG
>NZ_NFHX01000013.1:0-57255 GCF_002161515.1 Faecalibacterium sp. An58 | reverse complement strand
CCTGTTTTGGGTCTCTATCTTTTATACACCATAAGGAGGAAAAATTCATTATGAAGCTCAAGAAAATTGCTTCCCTGATGCTGGCCGGCGTTATGGCTGTCAGCATGCTGGCTGGCTGCAAAGGCTCTGCCAACAGCGGCGAGGAGGAGAACCCCGTTGTTCCCACCACCGGTATCGTGGCAGACGCCAATGGCGTTTTGACCGATGATCAGAAAGAAATCTTCAGCTATGTCGGCAGCACCAATCTGGATGCTATCTTGAAGGAGATTGCCGCAGATACTAAGAAGCTTCCTGAAAGTGAAATTGAGAAAGCTTATAATAGTTTTGTAACTTGTTATCCTGGGAATGCACTGATGAATGCATTGAATGACAAGTTGGAAGGACTGAAGCCGGCTGGTGGCGAATTCACTTCTGCTCCTGCAAATGGCAAGTCTCAGAGTTATGGTTGGGTTTACGCAATTTCTGGCAAAATGACCCAGACCGAAGCTGTGGAGAAAATTGCTAAATACTTTGCTGGCTACGTTATGGCCAGTTCTACTTATGTGGATAATGTAGTTAACTACAATGGTGCTGACTACAACGCAGAGTACTCCGTTGAAATCAGCGCTGTGAAGGCTTCCAGCAACTCCAATGATGTTGATGGCGAGTCTGCCTGGGTCATCGCATTTGTTGTTACCCAGACCCTGGGCGACAAGGTGGTCAACAACGTCGGCTGATCGCTTTGACGGCATCTGACACATACGGCATACAAAGATAGGGCCTCCTTTTTTACCTGTTTCGAGTCTCTATCGATTTCTACACTCATATAGGAGGAAAAATTCATTATGAAGCTCAAGAAAATTGCTTCCCTGATGCTGGCCGGCGTTATGGCCGTCAGCATGCTGAGCGCCTGTGGTGAGGGCAGCGGCAACGGCAATGAAGAAGAGAACAAGCCGGTCGAAACTGTGAGCAACGCTGTGACCTATGCCAACGATCTGCTGGATTCCGATATGAAGGAGTATGTCAACTTCATTTCCAGCACTGCTCTGGACAGCTGGGCTGCAAAGTACACCACCGATACCGGCAAGTTCTCTGCTGATGCTATTAAGAACGCATACGGGAATACTACTACCAATGCCAATGGCTGGGGTGGCAAATACCATGAAACGATGGAGAAGCAGCTGACCTCTGACCTGAGAGATGCCAATATCCTGGTGGTCAAGCAAGATTCCGATTTCCAGGGGATGCCTGCTGACAAGGTTTCCCAGAGCAAGGGCACGGTCATGGTTCTGTCTGGCATGCTGGACGAGAAGTCTGCGGTTGAGACTGCTGTAACAACGCTTGGAAGTTGGGCTTTTGCTGGCTCGCCTGTGACATGCCCCGAAACCGTGATGGATGGAACCACCGTCTACAACTGCGATTACACTGTTGAGATCAATGCTGTGAAGGTCACCAACGACAGCCTGAACGGCAAGAGCGCATGGGTCATCAGCTTTGTGGTCAACCAGAAGGTCACCAAGGCTGCCAACGTCCAGGTCTAACATTACTTATAACACCCCCGGGGCACCATACCGGGAGA
The DNA here is from genome assembly GCF_002161515.1 of Faecalibacterium sp. An58. NCBI lineage: Bacteria > Bacillati > Bacillota > Clostridia > Eubacteriales > Oscillospiraceae > Faecalibacterium > Faecalibacterium sp. An58. The sequence goes on along the minus strand of NZ_NFHX01000013.1, from coordinate 55,697 downwards.
TGATATAAGGGGCGAGCGGGTGCCAGAGACCACCTGCACGCTCGGGTAAAACACCCATCCGATGTGGCGGCAAAGAGGAATAGAACCAATATTCCTTCTGTTGTTGATCGCACCAAAACAAAAGAACTTTTGCGTCACGAAAGATAGGGTCCCTCTGCGGGGGTCGGCTACAAAGCCGGCCCCCGCATTGTTTAGCGCCGCTTTTGGGCGGCGGGACGGCTCTGCAACAAAAAATTCACTTTACGCCGGGCAAAGTTGTGCTATAATAGCTGCGGTACGGTTATGATAGTGGAAAAGAACAACTGCGCCCCTGCGGTGGGGCCTTGCTCAGAAAGGAACTTTCTATGCGTGATGGTGAAGAAGCTGCATTGAACCGCCCGGCAAGGGCTGTCGGCTGGGCCCTGCATGTGCTGCAGGGCGCGCTGATCGGGCTGGGCGCGGTGCTGCCCGGGATCTCGGGCGGCGTGTTATGCGTGGTGTTTGGCATCTATAAACCGGTGATGGAGCTGCTGTCCAATCCCCTGCGGAACTGGCGCACCCACCTGCCCCGGCTGCTGCCGGTCATTTTGGGGGCGGCCATCGGCTTTTTGGGTGTGGCCAACCTGCTGGCCTTTTTCCTCGAGGCTTACCCGGACCAGTCGGTCTGCCTGTTTGTGGGCCTGATCGGCGGGATGCTGCCCTCTCTGTTCCGGGAAGCGGGCGAACAGGGCCGCACCAAGGGCTCCTATGTGGCCATGGCGGCGGCTTTTGCCCTGGTGCTGGGGCTGCTGACCGGGCTGGACGCCCTCTCGGTGACCATTGCACCCAGCTTTGGCTGGTATCTGTTCTGCGGCTTCTGCGTGGCCCTCAGCATCATCGCTCCGGGCATGAGCTTTTCCACCCTGCTGATGCCCCTGGGCCTCTACACCCCCTTTGTGGAGGGCCTGGGCCATCTGGATCTGTCGGTGCTGCTTCCCGGCGGCCTGGGCGGCCTTGTGACCATCATCTGCCTGGCCAAGGCGGTGGACACCCTGTTCACCCGGTTCTATTCCTGCGCCTTCCATGCCATCATCGGCATCGTGATCGCGGCCACTTTGGTCATCATCCCCTTTGGCAGCTTTGCCACAGCTCTGGTGCCCAATCTCGTCTGCATGGCCGCCGGCGTGGTCATCGCTCTGGCGCTGGACCAGTTCAACAGCCGCTTTGAAAAAGAATAAGCCAAGGCTTTTAAGATGCGCCAAAAGGCCCCCGCTTTCCTGCCGGAAAAGCGGGGGCCTTGTTGTTTGTCTTCTTGGTCCGGGAACTGGATGACCCGTTCCAACTGCATTTTATCGGTCTGCCAGAAATGATAAAAGAACGGGCGGAATGTTGCACAAAAATTGGAATTCTAGTATATTTGTTTGGACGAAAATGTGGTTATTCTGTTTACAAATTTTGAAAAATGTGGTAATAAAATAGCATATTCGTTTTAAATTTTGGGAAAGCAGACAAGATGAGGCGATTTCTGCCCCACTGCTTGTCCCGGAAAACTGTCAGATCGAAGGAGGTCAGAAACAAGGATGAGACGTACATGGAAAAAAGCTGTCTCTATCGCTCTGGCAGCGGGGCTGATGGCCAGTACAGTGGTTTCAGCCTATGCTGTCACAGCAGAAGAGAATGCCCAAGCTACCCTCAGCGCATCCGACTGGTATGCGCCCATTGCCCGTTGGGCGGCATCCGCAGGATTGATCGGCGGCCAAACGAGCGAATATGACGCTGCCGACCCTTATGTGAATGTCAACGTAGGTTTGTTCCACAATGTGCCCATTACAGTGGACGAGAATACATCGGGTATAGCCACCTATTACCTGCCCGACGGTATGGACCCTTGGGCTCCGGCTGTGATTGTTATGACCCCGGACCACACCACAGCAAAAGCGTTCTCCCATTCAGTTACTGGTCTGCAATGGCGTGCGGTAGCGGACCGTAATAAGATCGGCCTGGTGTTTATCGAGCCGGAAAATGGCGGTACCTGGAACCTGACCCTCAGCCCTGATGGCCGGGATGACGCCGCATTGTTGAACCAGCTGTATCAGACCATGCGCAGCAAGAGCCTGACCCTGCCCGCGGCTTTCTCGATGGATAAATCCCACACCGCTCTGGTGGGTTATGAGGAGGGCGGCGCAGCTGCTCTGTTGTTCGGCGGCCGCTGGGCCAGCGATTTTAGCTCGATCTGTGCAGTGGATGCGACCGGCGTGCCCGCGGCATCCTTGGAAACTCTGGGAGAGGCGTATGTCCTGCCTTTCCCGGGCGACTCCACAGAAGGCGTGACCGAGGAGGCCATTGCGGCCAAGACGGTGGATACCCCGGTCTGGTTTATCCACTCGGATACCGGGGAGAGCAACCAGGCTGTTTTGGATTATTACCTGCGCGCCAATCAGGCGGTCCCTGCCGAGGGCAACGAGGTGGCGGAAGCGGTTTATACCACCGGCCGGGAAGGCTCTGCTTCTGAGGTGTGGATCAGCGAACAGCGGCAGTCCCCTTCTGCCATCTGGGATCAGTTCTCTGGTCAGTACAAACGGTTTATGGCCATGCAGCTGCCCGGACGGGTGGCCAAGGCTCAGGATTACAGCCAGCCTGGCTTCTCGATCCATCAGGAGAATATCAATGGTGAAGTCCGCCGTTGGATGACGTATGTACCTTCCAGCTATACAGGAGAAACTGCAGTGCCTCTGGTGCTGGTGATGCACGGTTATACTGCTTCCATGTATGCCATTGCGGAGGAATCCCGCTGGTATGATGTGGCAGAGGAAAATGGGTTTATTGTGGTCTTTGCACAAGGACTGGTTCGTCCAGCAGACGCCATGGGGAATATCCCGACAGCTATGTGGCTGGCTGGACAGTTCAGTGCCCTGGCGGGTGAAGATACTGACCCTGATGCTGACCTCGACTTCATTGATACCCTGCTGGATCGGATGGAGAATGATTACAACATCGACGCCAGCCGGATCTATGCGACCGGACACTCCAATGGCAGTCTGATGACCTGGGCTTTGGGTTCCCGCTTTGCCAGTCGCTTTGCGGCGATCGCACCGGTAGGCTATATGAGCGCCCCTATGGAAGCGATGGACTCCAATGTGCTGTTGCCCACCTGGTCTTTCCTGGGAGAATATGACAGCGCCGGCGACCCCGAACTGGTAGCGGGCGGCGCTACGGTTACTTCTCTCCAGGCATGGAACCAACAAAACCGGACCAACGAGGCAGCAGTGGCAGACAGCACCGCCTATGATGGCGCTTTTGTCACTAAGACATTTGCCAATGATGCCGGTGTGCCTCTGGTTAAATTCACAGAGGTCAAGGATACGCCTCACGTTTATCTCCAAGAGGAGAGCGTTTCGATTTGGAATGAGTTCTTCTCCAAATACAGCCGCAGTGCAGATGGCACTTTGTACTATCAGCCAGATGATTCCAGTGCTCCTGTGGCTGTGACTCCCGGCCAATATACCGCGTCCGGCAGCTGGTACAAGGCGCAGTAACGAAAACCTCTCAAATACCTCCCGCACATACCCAAAGCAAGGCCCCCGCTTTCCTGCCGGAAAAGCGGGGGCCTTGTTGTTTGCGTTTGGCAAAGGGGGATCAGAACTCCAGGTTGCCGAATTCGCTCAATTTCAGATCGGGGTTGTGGTCGGTGGCCCAGCGCACGGCCCACTCGGAGGTGAACAGCAGCAGCCGGTTGCCCCGCATATCCTCCACCGCTTTGGTGTCGCTGGTCAGGTCCAGCCCGCGCAGGGTGTAGCTGTCGGGGTCGTTCTGGATCCAGCGGATCTGCTCGAAGGGCAGGTGCTGCATCCGGATCTCCACGTTGTACTCGGTGTTCAGGCGGTACTCCAGCACTTCCAGCTGCAGCACGCCCACGACGCCCACCACCACTTCTTCCATGCCGCCGCCCACTTCGCGGAAGATCTGGATGGCGCCCTCCTGGGCGATCTGCTCCATCCCCTTCACGAACTGCTTGCGTTTCATGGTGTCCTTCTGCTCGATGCGGGCGAAGTGCTCGGGGGCAAAGGTGGGGATGCCCGCGAACTGCACCTTCTTTTTGCCGGTGCACAAGGTGTCGCCGATGGAGAAGATGCCCGGGTCGAACAGGCCGATGATGTCCCCGGCGTAGGCCTCGTCCACGATGGCCCGGTCCTGGGCCATCAGCTGGGTGCCGGTGGCCAGCTTGATGTTCTTGCCCTCCTGGACGTGGAAGGCCTCCATCCCCCGCTCGAACTTGCCCGAGCAGATCCGCATAAAGGCGATGCGGTCCCGGTGGGCCTTGTTCATGTTGGCCTGGATCTTGAAGATGAAGCCCGAGAACTCCTCCCGGCAGGGGTCCACCGGCTGGCCGGTCAGGCTGTCCAGACGGGCCAGCGGGGTGGGAGTCAGGCGGAGGAACTCCTGCAGGAAGGGTTCGACGCCGAAGTTGGTGAGGGCCGAGCCAAAGAACACCGGGCTCAGCTCCCCTTTCAGCACCCGTTCCAGGTCGAATTCCTCGGCGGCGCCGTCCAGCAGCTCGATCTCGTCCACCAGCTGCCGGTGCAGGTAGGGGGTCAGACGCTCGTCCAGGCCGGGGTCGCCCAGCTCCAGGGCGATCTCGTCCACCTTGCGCACGCCGTTGGCGCGGCCGTCTCCTTCAAAGGCCAGGACCCTGCGGCTCATCCGGTCGAACACGCCCTTGAAGTCCTTGCCGCAGCCGATGGGCCAGTTCATGGGATAGGTCTTGATGCCCAGGATCTCCTCGATGTTCTCCATCAGCTCAAAGGGGTCCCGGGCCTCCCGGTCCATCTTGTTGATGAAAGTGAAGATCGGGATATGCCGCAGGGTGCACACCTTGAACAGCTTGATGGTCTGGGCCTCCACGCCCTTGGCGGCGTCGATCACCATGACGGCCGAGTCGGCGGCCATCAGGGTGCGGTAGGTGTCCTCCGAAAAGTCCTGGTGGCCGGGGGTGTCCAGGATGTTGACGCACTTGCCTGCATAGTCGAACTGCAGCACCGAGGAGGTCACCGAGATGCCGCGCTGCTTTTCAATGTCCATCCAGTCCGAGACGGCATGGCGGGCGCTCTGCTTGCCCTTGACCGAGCCGGCCTGGTTGATGGCTCCCCCGTACAGCAGCAGTTTTTCGGTGAGGGTGGTTTTGCCCGCGTCGGGGTGGCTGATGATGGCGAACGTGCGGCGGCGTTCGATTTCTTCACGATTTGTCATAGTACCTCTGTCTTTCTATCGGGAAAGGAATGATGCATACGATGGCTTCCGTTCTGCTTTACATGGGTCTGGTCTCCTGACGGTTCCTTCTGATCTATCCATGACACACATATTCTATATTACGCCAAAACGGCCCGGCGCGCAAGAGGAAAAGCGCAGTTTTGGGCTATTTTTTCAGCACAAAGCAGGGCAGGGGCGCACTGGCGGCCCAGTTGGCAAAGCTGCAGGTCAATACCGTGTACCGCTCCAGGGGCAGCGTGTGCAGCCAGGAGAGGACCGCCTGCTTTTCGGTGTCCCCGATCACCGCGCCGCTGTACAGCACCGCGGAGAGGACGCCGCCGGGGCGCAGCGCCTGGAGGGCCGCCTCCAGCGCGGGGATGCTGGTGCCGGCGCTGCTGTGGACGGCGTGGTCGGCGCCGGGCAGCCACCCGAAATTGAACATCACCACGTCGGCGGAACCGGGCTGGAGGTAGTGCAGAAGGTTTGCGTGGCTGTCCAGCACCAGCCGGCAGCGCCGGGCCGGGATCCCCTCCCGTTCCAGGCGGGCGGCGGTGGCCTTCAGGGCCGCGGGCTGGATATCGAAGGCAAGCACCTGCCCTTCCTCTCCGGCCAGGCGGCACAAAAAGGCGGTATCCCCGCCGTTGCCGCAGGTGGCGTCCACCAGCAGCCGGGGGCTTTGCAGGCGGGCGGCCAGGAACTCCTGGGCCAGCCGGACGGCGGTCAGGTCGGGTTTGCGCCGGCGCACCAGCCGTCCCGCCTCGGGCCGAAAGCCGAACTTGGCCCAGAAGGCCTCCTCCCCCGCCTCCTGCGGCAGCGGCGCGGCAAAACAGCTGGCGGTGTCTGCGGCGTAGCCGCCCAGGCGGTGCAGCACCTGCCGCAGCAGGTAGGAGCCATAGCCCCGGCGGCGCCAGGCCGGATCGATCCACAGGAGCGAAAGGCAGGTGCAGTCCCCTTCCTGCCGGAAGGCGCAGCGGCCCGTCAGGGTCTTTTCCTTGTAGAGGGCAAAGCCCTCCTCTGTCTGAACAAGCTTCATAAAAACGTTCCTTTTTGCCTCTTTGATTCTGCACCGGCGCCAAACGACCGGATTTCACATTTTCTTCACGGCGGCATGAAGCGGTTTTCACAATTTCAGGTTAAACTATAATCAGCCGAAGGGGAAAGGTCAAGACCCCACCCCCTTCCGTCCCCCATGAAAGGAAATGATACGAGTATGGATAATGAGAATAAATGGGAATACGATTATTCCTCCCTCTACAACTCTTCCGGCAGTGGCAATGGCGGCAGCGGCTATGCAAACGTAGGCAGCAGCGGGAGCAACACCGCCAACCAATATGAAGCCGGAGGCGGCGCACAGCCGCCCCGTTCCCCTGAGATGCATCCGGTACAGGACCCCGGCGAGATGCCCAAGAAGCGCCGCCGCCGCGTCCGGGCCGGTTCGATCCTGCGCAGCGTGCTGGCCCTGGTGCTGGCAGCGGCCGTCGGGTTTGCCGGCGGTTATGTGGGCAGTATGGTGGGTGACCACAACAAACTGGTCATCCAGGCATCCGACCGCACCGAGCAGCTTACCAACGCTCTGGCGTCTTCCACCTCCACCGGCGGCGACGATCTGACCACCGCACAGGTAGCGGCCCTGGTCACCCCCAGCGTGGTGCCCATCACCACCGAGGCGGTGGTCTACTCCAACTGGTCCTGGTTTGGCCAGCGCCAGATCGAGTCGGGCGCCGGCAGCGGCGTCATCATCAGCGATGACGGCTACATTCTCACCTGTGCCCACGTTGTGGACGGGGCCTCCAACATCATCGTCACGGTGGGCGACACCGATTACACCGCCACCGTGGTCGGTTCCGACACCGCCAGCGACGTGGCCGTGCTCAAGATCGACGCCACCGGCCTGACCCCCGCCGTTGTGGGCGACAGCAACGCCCTGGCCGTGGGCGAAGAAGTGGTGGCCGTGGGCAACCCCCTGGGCAACCTCAGCGGCACTGTCACCAACGGTATCGTCAGCGCCCTGAACCGGGATGTCTCGATCGAGAACAACAACGGTTCCATCCTCAATTTGTCCCTGATCCAGACCAGCGCCAGCATCAGCCCGGGCAACTCGGGCGGCGGCCTGTTCAATATGGCCGGTGAGCTGATCGGCATCGTCAACGCCAAGTCGGACGCCTCGGGCGCCGAGGGCCTCGGCTTTGCCATCCCCATCAATGACGCCATCGATGTGGCGCAGGATCTGCTGGAGAACGGCTATGTCAGCGGACGGCCCTATCTGGGCATCACCTATGTGGCCGTCACCGACGAGGCCACGGCCCAACAGCTGGGCGTATCCACCTATGGCATCTACATCGTAGAGGTCAGCGCCGGGTCCGGAGCTGCTGCTGCCGGACTGGAGCCGGGTGACCGAATCGTCAGCATCGACGGCGCGGAGATCGCCTCCCGCGATGACGTGAGCGCGGTCATCGACCAGCACGCCGCAGGAGACACCATCTCCATCACCATTGCCAGAGACGGCCAGATGATGACCGTCGAGGCCACCCTGGGCGAACAGGTGCCCAACAACTAATTTTGCGAACCTACCAAAACAGGTTTACAGGTCCAATTTCCGGAATACAGAACTCCCTTCTGATTTTCCTCCTTACAAAAGGCTCCTCCGTCCCTAGACCCGGCGGGGGAGTTTTTTGCGCCCGAAAGCGCCCTTGTGAAAGCGGGGCGCTTTTTCTTTTGCTTCCAAAGTTAGAATATACAAACTAAAGAAAATAAAGAAAAATGGGCAAAAATGAAAATTGGGTCTTGACACCGGGGGGGGTATGTTATGATAGGCACACAAAGGAAAGGACCTTCCTTTGAACCTGTTTTGGGTCTCTATCTTTTATACACCATAAGGAGGAAAAATTCATTATGAAACTCAAGAAGATTGCTTCTCTGGCGCTGGCCGGCATCATGGCCGTCAGCATGCTGACCGCTTGTGGCGATGGCGCAGGCTCCGATGGTACCACCAATGATAGCTCTTCCGAAGTTGTTACCAGTGGCACTTCCAGCACCTTCTATAATGAACTGACTAAGGCTGCCCGCAATGCCATCAAGAGTGCAGCTGATGACGCTGATCTGGATGCAGCTCTGGCACAGGCTGTTAAGGATTATGTATCTGAGTCTGAGATGCAGCAGATTGCAAATCAGATTATTAGTGGCAACAAATACGTTGCTGTGAATGAATATGTAAGTGTGGGTGGTGCCAATACTGTGGCTGTGAAAGTTGCAGATAAGGTTGATGCAGATCTGGAGATTGTAAATACTCTTGGCAGCGCTTCTGGCAATTTGAATGACAAGAATATGACTGCTATTGATGTATATCGCTCTTACTTCGGTGTGAGCGATCAGCTGATTCTGGACGATGCAGCCAGTGACCTTTCTAGCTATATTGCAGCGCTTCCTACCGTGTCGACTGATGGCAAATATGAGTACAGCTATGTTGTTTCTACTAGCATTGCAAGCAAGACCTTTGAAGTTGCGGGTACTTCTGTGACTGTGAAGTATCTGGCTGTTCAGGTTGATCGTACCGCTACCAAGGTCTAAAATATTAATTTACTTATAACACCCCCGGGGCACCATACCGGGAGATGATATAAGGGGCGCGCAGGTGCCAGAGACCACCTGCGCGCTCGGGTAAAACACCCATCCGATGTGGCGGCAAAGAGGAATAGAACCATATTCCTTCTGTTGTTGATCGCACCAAAACAAAAGAACTTTTGCGTCACGAAAGATAGGGTCCCTCTGCGGGGGTCGGCCATACGGCCGGCCCCCGCATTGTTGTTTGCAGGCTCGAAACCCAAAAAGCCCCGGCCTTCCCGGGGGAAAGCAGGGGCCGGTCCTTAGATCACATTTTGGAGGAGTTCTTCCAGGGGCACGCCGTAGAGCTTGGCCAGCAGCACCAGGTTGGACATGCTGGGGTCCGAGTCGCCGGTCTCCCATTTGCTGACGGCCTGACGGGACACCCCCAGGCTCTCGGCCACAAATTCCTGGGTCATGCGGCAGCGGGTGCGGTGGTCTTTCAGGGTCTCGGCCAGGGTCTTGCGGACGGCGGCGGTCTCCTTTTTGACCTCCTGGGCTTTGGTGTGGGTCTTGATGTAGATCCACAGCGCCCGGATGCACAGGACCAGCAGGATGAGCGGCAGCACCACGGCGACAGCCAGGATGAGGAAGGATAAAAACATTCCGACAATTTCGATCGCAGCAAGTTTCATGACGATCAGCTCCTTTCATTTGGTGGTTCCAGCATAGCAGAAAAGGCCGGTTGCATCCACCAACTATTCCGCAACAGGGGGTTGCAAAGGAGTTGCAGGGTCAGAATTCCCGCCAGAACAGCCCTCCGCTGGTCTGGAACAGGGGCCAGGGGCTGATGCTCTTGCTGCCGATCTTGAAATCCATGGTCAGCTCCTCCCCTGCCTGGCCGATGGCGTCTCCCCGCGCCACCGACTGGCCCTTTTCCACATGGAGGTCCGCCAGGCCGTAGAGATAGCTGCGCAGCCCGCAGCCGTGGTCGATGACGATGGTGTTGCCGGTCAAAGCCAGGTTCTGGGCCACCACCACGACGCCGTCGGCGGGAGCCCGTACCGGGTCCCCGGGGATGGTGTACAGGAGGGTGGAGTTGGACTGGGTGGTCCGCGCGCCGTCCATCACCCGGGTCTGGCCGTAGTCCAGCAGGACGGTATACAGCTCGACCGGGCACAGGAAGGCCCCATGCCACAGCTTGTCCCGGGCCTGAGCCTCGTACTGGGCCCAGATGACGTTGCGGAACTCCTCATTGGCGGCGGCAGACGCGGGCGGGTCGGGCTGGGCCTCCGCCTCCCCGAAATCCCTGGCGCTGACCCCGAGGGCGATGGTCAATGTCTCGCCGTTCACCGTGACGGCAATGTCGTGGCTGCCCGCCGAGGCGTTGTAAGCTGCGGGTATGTAGCAGCGCCATCCCGCCGGGCTGCGGACGCACTGGACCGACCCCAGGTCGGTCTCCACCGTGGGGGTGCCGCTGCCCACCATCCCGCTGATCTCCAGAGCGGCTACCCCGCCCTGCTCGATGCGCTGGGCCGACAGTTCCAGCTCCGCCGACGCCTGGATGGTGAACCGGAAGGAATACTGGTAATACCCCGCCGCCCTGGCCGGCCGTTCCAGCCCGCTGTTGCGCAGGATGGCCCCGTCGGCAGGCTGGCCGAAATCCACATCGGTCATCCCGACCGGCAGCCGCCAGACCGTCAGCTGGGCCTTGTATTCCCCGTTGGCCGGATAGAGGAAGCCCGCATACTCCTCCACCGTGCCGTCAAAATAGGCGGCGTCCCCCAGGCCGTCGGCGGTGATGCGCAGGGTGGCATGGGTGGCCCATTCGGGCAGGGTGACTTCGGGATGGGCCTCGTACAGCACGCCCAGCTTCTGCACCGACAGGGTGGAAGGAGCGTAGAAGGCCTTGTCCAGCATCCCGCCGATCAGGGGCACCCGCCAGCAGCTGCCGTTTACCGCAAGGGCAGCCGAGCCGAATTGGGCGCCGGGGTCCGGGCGGCTGCCGTCGGTGGTGAAAGAGTAGCTGGCTGCCATCACCGCACCCAACAGCACAGCCACCCCCAGCGCCACACCCACCAGCCACAACAGGATGTGTTTGATGATCCGCATGGTGTGATTCCTCCTTGTCTGCAAAAAACAAAGGCGCACCGGCGGCAGGCACAAAGGCCCCCGCGGTGCGCCCTGGATCCATTTTTACCGGGCCGTGCCCCGGGACAAACCCCGGACTCCGGCCGCCGGCGCAGGGTTACTCCTCTGCCGCATCCTCGCCGGCAGCCTCGGCGTCGCCGGCATCCCCTTCGTCTTCGGTGTCGGCGGGGACAGCCTCGTCCTCCCCAAAGAGCAGACGCTCGTATTCGTCCAGCTCTTTTTCACGGCGGCGCAGGTAAACAGCCACAGCGGCCAGGGCACCGGCCACGGCGGCCAGAGCGGCGATCACGGCGATCAGACAGGATTTCTTCATAGGTCGAGCACTCTCCTTTTCACGCGCAAGGCGCTTTTTCATCTCGTTGTACCGGCAGGCAAGGTGCAGCGCGATCTTCAGCATCCCGATCATAGCTGAGAAGATATGGACAGAAGTTTGAAAGACGAGAGACATGGCCAACACCCTCCTACCCGCGGGGGCGCGGCACCGCTGCCCCCGGAATATCTCTATTATACCCGCTGGCGGACAAAATTACAACCGGAATCCACAAAATTTCCCTCACCCGAGCAGGAATTTTCGGTACGCTTTGAAGGCGCCGGGCAGGGCGTAGCCGGTTTGCAGCTGTTCGGGACCGGCCCAGACGCAGCCTTCGGGGGGCTGCTGCGGCGGCGCAGAGAGCTGCCAGCCGGTCATCTGCCACTCCACATGGCTGAAAATGTGCCGCGAGGCGGGCAGGGGCTGCGCGCTGTCCGGGTCGGTCTGCACGCCCATAGCGGCCAGGGCCGCGGCTGCGCCGGGGGCGTCCAGGCGCTCCCCTTCAAAGGCCGGAGGCTGCCACAGCCCGGCCAGCAGGCCGCCGGCGGGGCGCTTTTGGAGCAGCCATTCTCCTGTATCCTGCCGGCGCACCAGCGCCACCGTCACCGGGACCACCCGGCGGGGTTTGGGCTGGGGCTTGCAGGGCAGGCTCCGGGCGGTGCCGGCCCGACGGCCCTGACACAGGCCGGCCAGAGGGCAGCTGCCGCACAGGGGCGCGCCGCCGGGCAGGCAGACCAGGGCGCCCAGCTCCATCAGGGCCTGGTTGTAGTCCCCGGGGGCGTCGGGAGGCTGGTGGTCCATCACGCGCCGGGTGAAGGTCTTTTTGACGGCGGGGTCGGTGATGGGAGAAGGATCGTTGTACAGCCGGGCGAACACCCGCAGCACGTTGCCGTCCACGGCGGGGACCGCCAGCCCGAAGCCGATGGAGGCGATGGCCCCGGCGGTGTAGGGCCCTACCCCCGGCAGGGCCAGCAGCTTGTCGTAGTCGGCCGGCAGCTGCCCGCCGTACTCCCGGCAGACCACCTGGGCGGCCTGCTGCATGCTGTGCACCCGGCGGTAATAGCCCAGGCCCTCCCACAGCTTGTCCAGCCGGTCGGGCGGGCAGGCGGCCAGGGCGGGGATGTCGGGCAGCTCCCGGATGAACCGCTCGTAATAGGGCAGGGCTGCCGCCACCCGGGTCTGCTGGAGCATGATCTCACTGACCCAGACATGGTAAGGGGTGGGGTCCTCCCGGAAAGGCAGGGTGCGCCGGTTCTGTCCGAACCACTGCAAAAGGGCGGGGGCGATGTGTTCCACGATACGACCTCACAACAAAACGTCCAGGCCGGCGGCCTGGACAGGGATGGATCTGCCGGCAGGCAGACGTTCGATCAGGGGCGCCGGGGCTCAGAAGCCGTAGGCAGTGCGGGGGAAGGGCAGCACGTCGCGGATGTTCTGGATGCCGGTGAGGTACATCAGCATCCGCTCGAAGCCCAGGCCGAAGCCCGCGTGCTCCACGGTGCCGAAGCGGCGCAGGTCCAGATACCAGTCGTAGCCGGTTTTGTCCAGGCCCAGCTCGTCCATCCGGGCGGCCAGCTTGCCGTAGTCCTCCTCGCGCTGGCTGCCGCCGATCAGCTCGCCGATGCCGGGCACCAGCATATCGGCTGCGGCCACCGTCCTGCCGTCGGGGTTCTGCTTCATGTAGAAGCTCTTGATCTCCTTGGGGTAGTCGGTGACAAAGACGGGCTTTTTGAACACCACCTCGGTGAGATAGCGCTCGTGCTCGGTCTGGATGTCCACGCCCCACTCCACGGGGTACTGGAACTTCTTGTTGTTCTTTTTCAGGATCTCCACCGCGTCGGTGTAGCTGACCCGGCCGAACTCGCTGCCGGCCACCAGCTCCAGCCGCTCGATCAGGCCCTTGTCGATGAACTTGTTGAAGAAGTCCATCTCGTCGGGGCAGTTGTCCAGCACATAGCGGATGACATACTTGGTCATGGCCTCGGCCACGTCCATATAGCCGGACAGGTCGCAGAAGGCCATCTCGGGCTCGATCATCCAGAACTCGGCGGCGTGCCGGGTGGTGAAGCTCTTTTCGGCCCGGAAGGTGGGTCCGAAGGTGTACACCTTGCCAAAGGCCATGGCCATGGCCTCGGCCTCCAGCTGGCCCGACACGGTCAGGTTGACCGGGCGGCCGAAGAAGTCCTTGGCGTAGTCGGTGCGGCCGTCCTCGGTCTTGGGCAGGTCGTCCAGGTCCAGGGTGGTCACACGGAACATCTCGCCCGCGCCCTCGCAGTCGGAGGCGGTGAGGATGGGCGAATGGGCGTACACAAAGCCGTTCTCCTGGAAGAAGCGGTGGATGGCGTAGGCCGCCACGCTGCGCACCCGGAACGCCGCGTTGAAGGTGTTGGTGCGGGGGCGCAGGGTGGGCATGGTGCGCAGGTACTCCATGCTCATCTTCTTCTTTTGCAGTGGATAGTCCTCCGAGGGGCACTGGCCCAGGATCTCGATGGTGTCGGCGTTCAGCTCAAAGGGCTGCTTGGCCTGGGGGGTCAGCACCAGGCGGCCGGTCACCCGCATACTGGTGTACAGGCCGGCGTGGGTCACTTCCTCGTAGTTGGACAGCCGGGCGGCCTCAAAGACCACCTGCAGGGTCTTGAAGCAGCCCCCGTCCGACAGGGCGATGAAGCCGATGTTCTTGCTGTCGCGGATGTTCTTGGCCCAGCCGCACACCGTCAGGACGGTGCCGTCGGCCGGGGTGGCGCGGTAAAGGGATGCGATCTCGGTGCGTTCCATTGCGGTCATACCTCCAAACGAAAATAAAAAGACAGCTTTCTCCCCAGAACTCCAGGGCGAACAAGCTGTCTTGTAATGTCCGCGGTGCCACCTGAATTCACCGGCCGGCGGCCGGTCTCATATGCTCACGCCCGCAAAGGCGAAGCACTCCCCTTCTAACGCTGGGGTGGGCGGCGCGCCTACTGCCCGCCGGGGCGGGGTTCAGGTTGCAGCTCCCGGGTGTTCTTTCTCCCTCCCTGCGGGCAGGCTCGCAGCGCCGCCTGCTCTCTGGGCCGTCGTGGGGCGGGGTACTTTTCCCGATCGTCGCTTTTCGGATAGTGGCACTATATCATATCTGCGTCCGTTTGTCAACCGGTCCCGGTCAGGGCGGCAGCCAGGGCGTTGGCGGCCAGCTGCCCGGCGTACAAAGCCTCGTTCAGGTTGTTGCCGTGGGTGCCGACTTCCAGCAGCAGGCTGCCGGTGGTCAGGTCCTGGTTGTAGAACCGGTAGCTGAACAGCACCGGCCGGGTCAGCCCGGGGTACATCCCCTCCATGGCGCTCTCCCAGGCGGCGGCAAACCGCAGGTTCTGCCTCCAGTTGGGCAAAGACACGGTGGAGCCGTTGTCGCACCCGCAGATCAGCATCACCTGGGCGGCTTTTTGCCCCTGGATCTCGGCCACCGGGGCCATCCGGGCCCTCTCGGCGTTCTCGATGGCGTCCCGGTGGACGTCCACCACCACCTTGATGCTGGGATATTGGGCCAGGTACTGCTGCACTACCGCCCGGCTGTTGGCGTAGCTGCCGTTGTAGCTGGGATAGTCGTTGAGGGTCTCGTCGTGGAGGGTGTGGATCCCCGCGGCGTTGAGGGTGTCGGCCATCACCCGGCCCACCGCGCACATATTGGAGGCCCGGTCGGTGGTGCGGGCCCCGCCGGCGGGGTCGGCCCACAGCCCCTGGCTCATCCGGTAGCACTCGGTGGCGTGGGTGTGCATGATCAGCACCTGGGGTTCGGGGCTGTTCAGCTGGATCTGGAAGGGCAGCGGGTTCTGGATCTCGGCGGCCACCTCGGCGGAGGGGACGCTGGTGTTGTTCTTGATGGTGCCGGCGGCGCAGGCGATGTATTTTTCCCCGCTGCCCTGGCCATAGGCCGTCTCCACCACTCCCTGGGCGTCGGCGGGCATGGCGCTGTCGGGCTGCAGCTCCACCAGGTAGGACTGGATGCCGGCGGCGCCGTCCGCCTGGCTGGAAGCGGCGGGGGCCGGGCCGCTTTCCGCCGCCGCGCTGGAGGCGGGGGCCTGCCGGTCTCCGGCCAGGGCCAGAGCGGTGCGCAGGGCGGGCACCGGCCCCACCAGGGCGCCGGCCAGCACCAGGGCCAGCCCTCTGCCCCAGAGGGCCAGGGCCAGCATCACTGCGGCGGCCCCCACGGCCGCCCGGCCTGTCCCGGAACCCTTTGGCCCGCCGGCGGCGGAACGTTCTTGCGCGGGGCCCATGGCCTCACCTCCCTGCCTTGCATGATATAGACAGGTATATGCGCCAGGGAAGCCGGTTTATGCCTGGCTGGCCAGCCAGCACAGCTGGTTGACGGTGAGGCGGGGCTGCAGGGCCCGGTTGATGGCCGCCCCCAGCAAAGCCGCCCCATGGGCGATGACGCTGTCCAGGGCTCGGGGCGCTACCACCAGATCCCTGCCCTCGGCGGCCTCCATCAGGGTGGGGACCCCGGCCGCCACCACCGGCACCCCCAGGCCGGCGGCGTCCAGATGGCGGCTGGAACCGGGGTCGGCGGGGGCCAGCCCGGTATCCGAAAACTGGATGGTGCGGCCCAGACGCTGGGGCTCGGAGGAGCACAGGCTGTCCACGCACAGCAGGGCGGTGGGGCGCACCGCCCCCACCAGGGCCCGCGCCAGCTCCTGCAGGCTCAGCCCGGCAGACTGGGATACCCCCGGGGCCACCGCCGCCACCGGCCGGATCCCCCGCAGCGGCAGCGGATGGCTGGCCCCCATGGTCACCAGCACATGCTGCACCGTCCGGGGCCCCAGCGCGTCGGCGGTCACCCGGCGGTTGCCCACCCCCAGCACCAGCACCGGGCCTTCGGGGGGCAGCAGGGCCCGCAGTTCCTCCGCCGCCAGCTCGATGACCGCGGTGTCCCGCT
The DNA here is from genome assembly GCF_002161515.1 of Faecalibacterium sp. An58. NCBI lineage: Bacteria > Bacillati > Bacillota > Clostridia > Eubacteriales > Oscillospiraceae > Faecalibacterium > Faecalibacterium sp. An58. The sequence goes on along the minus strand of NZ_NFHX01000013.1, from coordinate 39,588 downwards.
CGTCCAGCAGGCTGAGGCTGGGGGTCTCCAGGGTGACATACCGGCCCCGGGGCCGGGCCAGCCCGTCCCGGGAGATCTCCACCCGGGTCAGGCGCATCCCGTTCTGGCGCAAAGTGGCCAGGCGTATCCCGGTCCGGTCCCCGGCCTCCTGTCCGGGGCCGAAAAGTTCGTCTGCCATGTCTGTATAGCGCATTCCGATGCCTCCTTTGGCCGGTTTTGGCCGGCTGCTTTGGCCAAAGTGTGGGCAAAAGAAATTTTTTCAAACAAAATTTGAAAAAAAGCTTGCGCAAATACGGCGAATATGCTATTATAGAGTGCGCTGTTATAGGTAGCCAAGGAGGTGGAACGAATGCCTAACATCAAATCCCAGAAGGACCGCGTTGTCCAGTCTGCTGCAGAGCGGGCTCACAATAAGGCCATTAAGACCAACCTGAAAACAGTCGTCAAGAAGGCAAACGCTGCCATCGATGCCAAAGCCGCTGACAAGGACGCTACTGTCCTGGCTGCTGTTTCCGCGATCGACAAGGCCCGCGCCAAGGGTGTGCTGAAGAAAAACACCGCGTCCCGCAAGATCAGCCGCATGGCCAAGCGCGCCAACAAGGCCGTCTAAGCCGTTCACGACTGGTTCGATACGTTTGACGAACAAAGCTCTCCGCGCCATTCACCCGGCAGGAGGGCTTTTGTTTTTACGGGACCCGGGACCGGCTCCAGCAGGCCGTCGGGACCAAGGGGAGATTGGGGCAGCCAGACCCAGCCCAGCGCCAGCGCCAGACAGGCCGCCCAGGCCGCCGCAAGGGCTCCCGGCCCAAAGGCAGGCCCCTGGCCCGCCCATGCGGCGGCCAGCCCCTGACAGGCCCAGAACAGGCCGGGCAGCGCGCCCAGCATCCCGGCGGCCCCCAGGCATACAGCTCGTATCGTCATGTAAAACGCCCCCTTTTGGCCCAGCATACCATGTCCTGGGCGCAAAGAGGGGCGAAAAGGGGCGGTCAGTTCTGGTCGTGGCTTTTGCCCACAAAGGAGCACACCACCCCGCACAGCAGGCTGGCGGTGATGCCGGCGGCTCCCGCCTGCAGCCCGCCGGTCAGGCAGCCCAGCAGCCCCTGCCGGGCCACCGCCTGCTGCACCCCCTGGGCCAGCAGGTGGCCGAACCCCAGCAAAGGCACGCTGGCGCCGCTGCCTGCAAAGTCCACCAGCGGGCCGTACAGGCCCAAAGCGGACAGGGCTACCCCGGCCACCACATAGCCGGTGAGGATGCGGGCGGGGGTCAGGCTGGTCAGGTCCAGCAGCAGCTGTCCCACGACACAGATGGCCCCGCCCACCACAAAAGCCCAGACGTATGCCATCGCTTATCCCTCCTTTTGGGCCGGCGCGGCCAGCTCCACCAGGTGGGCGATGGCCGGGATGGTCTCTTTCTGCAAAAAGGTGGTCTGGCTCATCAGGGCCCCGGTGGCGATGAAGGCCACCCGGCCCATCTCGCCCCGCTCCAGCAGGGGCAGGATATGCCCGCACAGCACGCTGGCGCAGCAGCCCGGCCCCGAGGCCCCGCTGCGCACCTGGGGGTCGCTGCCATAGAGCAGGCAGCCGCAGTCCTGGTGGCGCAGCCCCGTCACGCCCTCGGCCTCCAGCAGCTGGGCCAGCAGGGCGCTGCCTACCCGGCCCAGGTCTCCGGTGTAGACGCAGTCCAGGGCGGCGGGCGCCGTGCCGGTGTCCCGCAGATAGCGCAGCAGGGTGGCGGCGGCAGCGGGAGCCATGGCGGCCCCCATGTTGCTGATGTCCCGGACCTGGTAGTCCTGCACCCGCCCCAGGGTGACCGCCCGCACCTGCACCCCCGTTCCCCGGGGCCGCAGCAGGCAGCAGCCGGCCGCTGTGGCGGTCCACTGGGCGGTGGGGGCCCGCACGGCGCCGTAACTCAGCGGGGTGCGGAACTGCCGCTCGGCGGCGCAGAAATGCCCCGAGGCCATGGCCAGCACCCCCTCGGCGAGGTCCCCGGCACAGAGGGCGGCTCCCAGGCCCAAAGCCTCCGCCATGGTGCTGCAGGCCCCGAACAGCCCCGCAAAGGGGATGTCCAGTTCCCGCATGGCATAGCTGGAGGCGGTGCACTGGGCCTGCAGGTCCCCGGCCAGGACCAGGCTGACCGAGTCCTCGGCGGTGTGCCCTTTTTGCAGGCAGAGCCGGGCCGCCCGCAGCTGCAAGGCCCGCTCGGCGGCCTCCCAGTTTTTCTGGCCAAAGAGGTTGTCCTGGCTCAGCTGGTCAAAACAGTCCGCCAGAGGTCCGCGGCTCTCCTTTTTGCCCCCCACCGCCGCGTGTGCCGCAATGACCGGCGGCCTTGCAAACCGCAGGGTGTCGCCTTGCCGCAGCGCCAACCGCATCCACTCCTTTCCATGTTCTGCGCCGGGCCCGAAAAACGGCCTGCCGTTCGCCCGGCTTTTGCAATATTTTCCATCCGGCAGGCGTATTCTCTATACAAGACCCATCGCCGTCTGCCCCAGCCACAGCCCCGCGCCGTATACCGCCGAGGCCAATGTGCCGTAGACGATGACCGGCCCCGCGATGGTGAACATTTTGGTGCCGGTGCCGGTGACGTGTCCCTCGGGGGAAAACTCGATGGCCGCGCTGACCACCGCGTTGGCAAAACCGGTGATGGGCACAAGGCTGCCCGCACCCGCCCGGGATGCCAGCTTTTGGTACCACCCCAGGGTGGTGCACAGGGCCGACAGGGCGATCAGGGTGCAGCTGGTCAGGGTGGCGGCGGTGGCGGGGTCCGCCCCGGCCGCCAGGTACTGCCGGCGCACCAGCTCCCCCAGGGCGCAGATGGCGCCTCCCGTGCAGAAAGCCCACAGGCAGTCCCGCCCCAGAGGGGAGGGCGGTCCCGTCTGCCGGACCCTGCGGGCGTATTCTTCCGCTGACAAATGCATATCGTTTCGCCTCGCTCCTGGTGTTCTGTTCATTAAGGTGCCCAGGCGGAGCGTATCTATACACGTTCATCCGTCCAATCTTTACAGAAAGAAGGGATCTTTATCCAACCCATGTCCAATGATCCGCGCCGCCCCCAGGGCGGCCATCGCCCCGGCGGCCGTCCGCCCATGAACGCCGCCCAGATGCGCCGTCGCCGCCGCCAGCGCCGCGCCCGGCGTATCTTCCACCTGCTGACCCGCCTGGCCGTGCTGGGCCTGGTGGCGGGGGGCGTCGTGTTTGTGGGCAGCCGTTTCCAGATCCAGGCGGCCCGCGCCCAGCAGGCCCGGGAAGAACAGGCCGCCGCCAGCGCCGCCGCGGCCTCCAGCGCTGCGGCAGCTTCCAGCGCACAGGCGGCTTCCAGCGCCGCCCGGGCCCAGGCTGCCGCCGAGGCCGCCGCCATCCTGGCCGACCCCCGGATGGTGCTGGTCAACCACGACACCCCCATGCCCGAGGATTACACCTTCGATACCAAGGAGTGCGGCTCGTCCCTGTCCATCAACGACACCCTCCAGACTGAGGCGGCCGACGCGTTCCTGGCCATGCAGGCGGCAGCCGCCGCTGACGGGGTCACCATCTGGATGCAGAGCGGCTACCGCAGCGTGGAATACCAGACCACCCTCTACGACAACAAGACCCAGCAGTATCTCAACCAGGGCTATGACGAGGCCACCGCCCGCCAGATGGCGGCCAATGTGGTCAATCCGCCCCGCTATTCCGAGCACAACTGCGGCCTGGCCGCCGACCTGAACTGCCCCGAATACACCACCCTTGACGAGGGCTTTGAGAATACCGAGGCCTTTGCCTGGCTGTGCGAGCACGCGGTGGACTACGGCTTTATCCTGCGGTATCCCAAGGGGGAGCAGGCCGAGGCGGTCACCGAGATCACCTATGAGCCCTGGCACTGGCGGTATGTGGGCCCCGAGAACGCGGCCCGCATCCAGGCCAGCGGCCTGATCTTTGAGGAGTACATCGCCCAGCTGCAGGCGGCGGCAGCGGCTGCGTGAGGGCTGTGAAAGTTTTGGCTCCGATTGCTTTTTGCGGCCCGATATGATAAGATAAGCATGGCTTGCAAAAAGCCTGCAAAGCGATCCCGCGCCGTGGGAAGCGCCCCAAAAAATCCGCTATGCTGCGCGCTTGTTGCCCCCGACTGTCCCCTTTTCTTGTATCCCAGAAAAGGCGCGCAGGCCGGGTCTGCCGGCGGCGTGCGGCGTGCGGCGGCGCCCCCTGGTGCAGAATGGATAGACTGATGAGAAAGAAAAGGAATCTTGCCATGATGAAACGTAAATTTCTGCTTTCCGTGACCGCCCTTGCCCTGTGTGCCGCCCTTCTGGCGGGCTGCGGCGGGTCTTCTTCCAGCACTGCTTCCAGCGCCCAGAGCACGGCGCCCGCCTCCTCGGCTGATGCCGGCTCCGGCGCCCGTACCGCCGAAAACGGCACGGTGGACCTGGATGCCATCGTCAGCCAGCTGCTGGAGACAAACCCCATCTCCAACCAGTTCGAGATCGCGGCCATGAACATCGAGTACGACTTCGGCCTGGCCGCGGAGGATGTGACCGCCTACAAGGGGGTGCGCAGCAACGACAACGGCGACGCGGGCCTGGTGCTGGTGATCCAGCCCGCCGCGGGCAAGTCGGAAGCCATCTGCGAGCAGCTGCAGACCTACAAGCAGGACCAGGTGGCCTTTTACGGCAACTATGCCGAGTTCGGCCAGGCCCAGTCCAATGTGGAAAACGCCGTCATCTCGGGCCGGGACGACCTGGTGGTGATGGTCATTGCGTCCAACGAGTCCACCGGCGATATCTCCGGCGCTGTCGACAGCGTCATGGACCAGTACGCCCAGTAAGCGTCTGCCCCAGAGCCGATGCCCCATGGCATGGGCTCTTCTTTGATTCTGGCCTGTGAGAAGGAGACACCACCTTGATATTCAGTTCGATCATCTTCCTGTTCCATTTCCTGCCCTTCACCCTGGCGGCCTATTATATCGCCCCGGCCAGGGCCAAGAACACCGTCCTGTTTATCTGCAGCCTGGTGTTCTATTGCTGGGGCGAAGTGCGGTTCTTCCCGGTGATGCTGAGCCTGATCCTCATCAACTACCTGTGCGGCCTGGCCATCGCCCATTTCGAGGGCCGGCGGGGCTGGCAGCGGGTGTTCCTGGTGGCGGCTCTGGTGGGCAGCCTGGGGATGCTGTTCTATTTCAAATACGCCAATTTTGTGCTGGAGAGCGTCAATGCCCTGCTGGGCACTCATTTTGCCCCCATCGAGGGGATCAGCGTGCTGCCGCTGGGCATCAGCTTCTACACCTTCCAGACGCTGTCCTACACCATCGACGTCTACCGCCACGATGTCGGCTCGGAAAAGAACATCATCGATTTCGGCGCCTATGTGGTCATGTTCCCCCAGCTGATCGCCGGCCCCATCGTCAAATACCGGGACGTGGCGGCCCAGCTGCACGTGTACAAGCACCGCTATTCCCTGTCCCAGATCGAGGAGGGTATGACCATCTTCACCTTCGGCCTGGCCAAAAAGGTATTGCTGGCCGATGCGGTGGGCGCCTTGTGGACCGATATCATCGGGGTGGCCGACGACGCCTCGGTCACCTTTGTGGGGCTGGCCAACGCCTCCACCCCGCTGGTGTGGCTGGGCATCCTGGCGTACAGCTTCCAGCTGTATTTCGACTTTTCGGGCTATTCCATGATGGCCATTGGCATGGGCAAGATGATGGGCTTCGAGTTCCCCCAGAACTTCAACTATCCCTATATCTCGGCCTCCATCACCGAATTCTGGCGCCGCTGGCATATGACCCTGTCCAGCTGGTTCCGTGAGTATGTGTATATCCCCCTGGGCGGCAACCGCAAGGGGCTCAGGCGGCAGATCTTCAACCTGTTCATCGTGGAGCTGCTCACCGGCATCTGGCATGGCGCCAACTGGAACTTCATCTGCTGGGGCCTGTATTATTTCGTGCTTCTGGCGGCGGAAAAACTGTTCCTGCTCAAGCACCTGCAAAAGGGCCGGGTGTGGCCCCATATCTACACCCTGTTCTTTGTGGTGGTGGGCTGGGCCATGTTCGTGGGCAACGACCCCGGCGTGCAGTTCGGGCTGCTGTTCCGCAAGCTGTTCGTGCCCAGCGGCGGCGTGTCGCCGCTGTATTTCCTGCGCAATTACGGCGTTCTGCTGGTGGTGTCCTTCATCTGCTGCACCCCCCTGATCGAAAAGCTGTGGGACAAGCTGAAAAAGCGCAGCTGGACCCGGGTGCTGACGGTGGGGCTTTTGCTGGTGGTCTCCACCGCCTATGTGGTGGGCAGCACCAACAGCCCCTTCCTCTACTTCAACTTTTAAGGAGGCGCCCCTATGGAAAAACACGCAAAGCCCGGCGGGCTGCGGGCACTGGGCCGCTACCCGGTGCTGATCCTGTTCACTGCCTTTTTTGCGGGGGTGTTCCTGCTGGACGGCATCACCCCGGACCGCCGGATCAGCGAGCTGGAAAACACCACCCTGACCCAGCGCCCCGCCGTCACCGCGCAGATCCTGACCGCCCGCGGCCTGAACGACTTTTTCAACAGCTACTCCCAGTACACCAAAGACCAGATCCCCGGCCGCGACGCCTGGATCGGGCTGCAGAGCTTTGTGGAGACCACCCTGCTCCAAAAGACCCAGAGCGGCGGGGTGCTGCTGGGGGCCGGCGGACAGATGTTCGACCGTACCTACGGCCTTGTCTCCAGCGAGGAGCGCACCCTGCCCCGGAATATCGCGGCGGTGGCTGCCCTGGCGGGCCGCTATCCCGGCAAGGTGTACGCCATGGTAGCCCCCTCGGCGGCGGCTGTCTATCCCGAGCGGGTTCCCGCAGGGGCGCCGCTGCTGTCGGAGGAGAGCTACGTCGCCCAGATCCGGGCGGCGGTCGAGCAGGCCGGCGGGACCTTTATCCCCCTGCAGGAGGCCCTCGAGGCCCACAAGGACGAGTATATCTACTACCGCACCGACCACCACTGGACCACCCTGGGGGCCTATTACGCCTACGACCAGCTGTGCCAGACGCTGGGGCTTGTCCCCTTTGACCGGTCGGCCCACACCGCCGTGGAGGTGGAAAACTTCTACGGCACCTTCTATTCCCGGGCCCGCACCTGGAACGCCCGGCCCGATGTGCTGACCTACTACCAGCTGGACGCCCCCCTGACCATCTACCAGGTGACCGGGCCAGGGATGCCCGGCGAAGGGCAGACCACCGGCCTGTATGACCTCGCCAAGCTGGACGCCTACGACAAGTACGCGGCTTTCCTGCACGGCAACAACGGCCTGAGCCGGGTGGAAGGGGAAGGCCAGGGCCGCATCCTGGTGATCAAGGACAGTTATGCCAATTCCCTGGTGCCCTTCCTCACCGCCAACTATGCGGATATCGATGTCATCGACCTGCGCAACTACAATTACGGTCTGGATGCCCTGATCCAGGAAAACCAGTATGACCAGATCCTGGTGCTGTACAGCTTTGACAGTTTCAAGAGCGACCCCTACCTCTACCGGGCGGGGATCGAGGGATAAAAGGCTTCCGGTTTTCACAAAGATAAGGGCTGCAACTTATAGAAAAAGCCTAAATTTTAACCTTTTTGAATGGAAACTCTTGAGCATTCTCTCACAATGTGGTAAAATGAGCGTGAACCCCGGATACGTGAGGGAATCTGTTTTGCGGCCGGTTTTCCTGTCGCGGCCCTTGTAAGCAAAGGAGATTTTACCTATGAAACAGAAGATCCGTTATCCTGAGCATTTCGCCCCCATCGCAGAGGACGAAATGGTCTATCTCAACGGCGGCAGCCTGTTTGAGGACGTGGGCAACGCGGTGGACGATGCAGTGGATGCCACCAACAAGACCCTGGGCACGCTGGGCACTGTGGCCAGCGTGGTGGGTGTCGTGGTCCTGGGTTCCAGCTACATCTGGGGCCTCCAGCAGGCCAACCGCTGGCTGGACAACAACGCGGACGGCAACATCTTCACCATCCTGGGCCGGGCTGTTGACGATCTGGGCGCTGATATGTCCAAGTCGGTGTCCTACTTCGCGCGCGATCTGGTAGCCGCCGGCATGGTGGTGGCCCTGTGGCCCATCAGCATCCCCGTCCTGCTGATCATCTGATCCCTGTTTGCAAACGGACGCATTTCTGCTGGGACCTTCTCCAGTTGGAAGCTGGAATGTGCCGTTACAATAAAAATTAACCTTTGCAAAGAAAAGGAGTGTTATTATGGAAATGAACGTTCGTATGCCCGCTAACTACAATGTTATGAGCGAGGAAGAGATGACCTACACCACCGGTGGTGCGATTGATCTTGGCGTTTTTTATCTGGCCGGTGATGTGGCCAGCTGGATCCTGACCGGCGTGATGGTTGTCAACTGGCTGGATATGCTGGGCGGCGCCCGCAGCTGGTATGCTGTCAACAAGACCGGCAACATCGGCACCGATATTGAAAATGCCATCCAGACTTGGGTCGATTACACTGGCAGCTCGGCTTGGAATGCTGTCCGCAGCATTGCTGCTACCATTACTGCTATTGGCGGCACCATCTTGGTTGGCGGCGTGGGTATCCCCTATGGCCTGATTGGCACCGCAGCAGCCATGCTCACTGCTTGAGTAGGGAGCGTCTACCAAAGGACTAGTTAGAGCGGTAGCCCCTAGCCCCATGGGGCAGGGGCTACCGCTCATTTGTTTGTGAGGTGTAATAAGCGATTGTAAGAAAGCAGTCGTTTATAATAATTATTTTGCGGAATGTAATGAAAGGAGTATTACTATGGAAATGACTATTCGTATGCCGGCCAATTACAATGTCATGTCTGGAGAAGAGATGACCTACACCACCGGTGGCGCTACTGCTGTAGAGGCATTTTGCGCTTGGTTTGTTCCCTTCTATGGTTGGTTTAAGGGAATTACTGCTGTCCGCGATTATCGCAAGCAGAATCCCGACACATGGCTGAATACTGGCTTGGATGCTCTGTCTGCTCATATGGAGACCAGCACTGTCAATATGCTGTATGATGTGGCTTGTGCTATCAGTGTTGTTGGTTCTTGCCTGAGTGTTATTTGGCTGATTCCCAATGCTTTGATTGTGTTCTCCTGATGGAGAGTCTTTTGTCTGATTGTACAGATTAGAACTGGGCGGCGACCTGACTTTTGCGGCGGGTCGCCGCCCTTTATTATTTTGACTCCGATAAGAGTTATGGATGGACTTGACTTTGTGTTAAAAATGTGATATTTTTATGAAAAGCAATTCAATGGTGTAAGGAGGAAAATATCATGAAAAAAATTGCGTCAATGCTTTGCGCATTTGTGCTGGTGCTTTCTTTGGCTGCATGCGGCGGCGGAGTTGGTCGGCCCACAATGAGTTTGGAAGAATACAAAGCTGTTTGTGTCCAGGTGGATTATGATACTTTGGCTCGCAACACGGATTCTTTCCGGAATACTTATATCAGCGTTTCCGGTAAGGTTTTTCAGGTCGTAGATAATGGAAGCTATTATGTTTATATGTTGGATATGAGCACTGGCTTTGAGTTTTCGCAGCATGTCTTTGTTACGATGCCTAAGGGCAATGGGCCTACCATCCTGGAAAATGACCATGTGACGATTTATGGTCAGGGTGCAGGAACGCAGACGTATACAACTGTCTTGGGAGCTCAAAGAACCATCCCCAAAGTTCAGGGGGCATACGTTACGCTTTCTGTGGCCTAAAAGTTTAAAACCATTGGAATTGCCTGCTAAATCTACATAAAAACCGGAGGCGGCGTGCCGTTTTGACACGCTGCCTCCGGGTTTTTATGTGCGTTATTTGTTGCTGTTCAAAATGTCCTTCAGCTTGCGGAAAAAGCCCTTGCGCTTTTCGTAGTTGTCGTCCTTCATCAGGTCCTCGAACTTCTTCAGGGCGTCCCGCTGGGCTTTGTTCAGCTTTTTGGGGATCTCCACGTCGCACTTGACGTACATATCCCCCCGGCCCCGGCCGTTCAGGTACTGGATGCCCTTGCTGCGCAGCCGGAAGGTGGTGCCGCTCTGGGTGCCCTCGGGCAGGGTGTATTCCACCTTGCCGTCAATGGTGGGTACGGTGATCTTATCCCCCAGCACCGCCTGGCTGAAGGTGATGGGCACGGTGACCCACACGTCGTAGCCGTCCCGCTGGAACAGGTCGCTGGGCTTGACGGTGACCATGACGATCACATCGCCGGCGGGGCCGCCGTTCGAGCCGGCGTCGCCCATCCCGCGCAAAGCAAAGCTCTGATCATCGTCGATGCCCATGGGGATGCTGACTTCCAGCGTCTTTTTGGTGGATACCTTGCCGCTGCCATGGCACACCTTGCAGGGGGTGCGGATCAGCTTGCCCTTGCCGCCGCAGCGCTGGCAGGGCTGCTGGCTCTGCATCACGCCGAAGGGGGTGCGCTGCTGCTGGATGGTGTAGCCGCGGCCGCCGCAGTCGGGACAGGTCTCGGGGTTGGTGCCGGGGGCCGCGCCGGTGCCGCCACACTCGGTGCAGGCCTGCTGCCGGGTGATGGTGATGTTCTTCTTGCAGCCGTGCACCGCCTCGTCAAAGGTCAGGGTGATCCGTACCCGGATGTCCTGGCCCTTGCGGGGGGCGTTGGGGTTGGAGCGGGACCCGCCCGCAAAGCCGCCGAAGCTGCCCCCGAAGATATCCCCGAAGATGTCTCCGAAGTCCATCCCGCCAAAGCCGCCGAAACCGCCTGCCCCGCCGCCCTGGCTGGCCGCATAGTTGGGGTCTACCCCGGCAAAGCCGAACTGGTCGTAGCGCTTGCGCTTCTCGGGATCGGAGAGGACCTCGTGGGCCTCGTTGATCTCCTTGAATTTTTCCTCGGCGCTCTTGTCGCCGGGGTTGTAGTCCGGGTGGTATTTCAAAGCCAGCTTACGGTAGGCCTTTTTGATCTCCTCATCCGTGGCTGTTTTGGACACACCCAGGACTTCGTAATAATCACGTTTTTCCTGTGCCATTTCCACTCACCTCTCGCCTGCCAGCCGCGCTGGCCTGTAAAACCGGCAAATGCCGCCCCGGAAAACCGGAGCGGCTTTGCCTTTTGCGGGCAGCTGCCGGCAGGCGCCGGCGCTCCCCTTTCAGCCTGTGCCCCCGCCGGTTTGGCCGGAGAGCCAGTGCATGATCCGCTTGATTAGACTTCCTTGAAGTCGGCGTCCACGACGCCGTCATCGTTGGGCTTGCTGCTGCCGCCATTGCTGCCGGTATCGGGGCCGGAGGCTGCGCCTGCGGCCTGCTGTGCGGCGGCTGCGGCCTGGTACATCCGCTCGAACACCTGGCTCAGAGCGTCCTGCTTGGACTTGATGTCGTCGATGCTGCCGGACTGGAGGGCGTTCTTCAGGTCGCTCAGCTTGCTCTCAGCCTCGCTCTTGACATCGGCGGGCAGCTTGTCGCCGTTCTCCTTCAGCATCTTCTCGGTCTGGAAGACCATCTGGTCGGCGCCGTTGCGGATGTCGATCTCCTCGCGCTTCTTCTTGTCCTCGGCGGCATACTGCTCGGCCTCCTTGACGGCCTTGTCGATATCCTCCTTGGACATATTGGTGGAAGCGGTGATGGTGATCTGCTGTTCCTTGCCGGTGCCCAGGTCCTTGGCGCTGACCTTCACGATGCCGTTGGCGTCGATATCAAAGGTGACCTCGATCTGGGGCACGCCGCGGGGAGCCGGTGCGATGCCGTCCAGGTGGAACACGCCCAGGCTCTTGTTGTCGCGGGCAAACTCACGCTCGCCCTGCAGCACGTTGATCTCAACGGAGGGCTGGTTGTCGGCTGCGGTGGAGAACACCTGGCTCTTGTGGGTGGGGATGGTGGTGTTGCGGTCGATGATCTTGGTGCACACGCCGCCCAGGGTCTCGATGCCCAGGCTCAGCGGGGTGACGTCCAGCAGCAGCAGGCCCTTGACGTCGCCCTGCAGCACGCCGCCCTGGATGGCAGCGCCGATGGCCACGCACTCGTCGGGGTTGATGCCCTTGAAGGGCTCGCAGTTCAGCTCCTTCTTGACCGCGTCGTAGACGGCGGGGATACGGGTGGAGCCGCCCACCATCAGGACCTTCTTCAGGTCAGAGGCGTGCAGGCCGGCGTCGGCCAGAGCCTTGCGCACGGGGGTCATGGTGCGGTCCACCAGGTCGGCGGTCAGCTCGTTGAACTTGGCCCGGGTCAGGGTCATGTCCAGGTGCTTGGGGCCGGTGGCGTCCGCAGTGATGAAGGGCAGGTTGATCTGGGTGGTCATGGCGCTGGACAGCTCGATCTTGGCCTTCTCGGCGGCCTCCTTCAGGCGCTGTGCGGCCATCTTGTCCTTGCGCAGGTCGATGCCGTTCTCCTTCTGGAAGGCGTCTGCCATCCAGTCGATGATGCGCTGGTCGAAGTCGTCGCCGCCCAGGTGGGTGTCGCCGTTGGTGGCCAGGACCTCGGTGACGCCGTCGCCCATCTCAATGATGGACACATCGAAGGTGCCGCCGCCCAGGTCGTAGACCATGATCTTCTGGTCGTCTTCCTTATCGATGCCGTAGGCCAGGGATGCGGCGGTGGGCTCGTTGATGATACGGCGGACGTTCAGGCCCGCGATGGTGCCGGCGTCCTTGGTGGCCTGGCGCTGGCTGTCGTTGAAGTAGGCGGGCACGGTGATGACGGCCTCGGTGACGGTCTCGCCCAGGTAAGCCTCGGCGTCAGCCTTCAGCTTCTGCAGGATCATGGCGCTGATCTGCTGGGGCGTGTACTCCTTGCCGCCCAGGGTGACTTTTTCGTTGGTGCCCATCTTGCGCTTGATGGACGAAACGGTGTTTTCGGGGTTGGTGATGGCCTGGCGCTTTGCCACCTGGCCCACCAGGCGGTCGCCGGTCTTGGTGAAGCCCACCACCGAGGGGGTGGTGCGGGCGCCTTCGGCGTTGGGGATGACGACGGGCTCGCCGCCTTCCATCACGGCGACGCAGCTGTTGGTCGTACCAAGGTCGATACCAATGATCTTGCTCATAATAAAGGCTCCTCTCTCAAAGCTCATGCTTGTTTGTCTTGCTGATTTCTATGCGTAAAACGCGATCGTATCACGGAAAGATCTTTTGACGGGGCGGACTACTCGGCCACCACGACGGTGGCATGGCGGACGATCTTGTCCCCCAGCTTGTAGCCCTTCTGGTAGACGGTGACCACCGTGCCGCTCTCCTGCCCTTCCTGGGCGGGGACCTGCTGCACGGCGTTCATCAGGTTGGGATCGAAGGGCTTGCCCAGCACCTCGATCTCCTCCACCCGCAGGGTGTGGAAGGCTTTGGCGGCCTTCTCCAGGGTCATGGTGACGCCCTTCTTGTAGTTCTCGTCGGCACAGGGGGCGTTGGCGGCCATTTCCAGGGTATCCAGGATGGGGATGATCTGGTTCACCGCATAGGAGATGCCGTCGTTGAACTTCTGGTCGGCCTCCCGGGTGGTGCGCTTGCGGTAGTTGTCGTATTCGGCGGCGATCCGCAGCAGCTGTTCCTTGGCCTGGGCGGCGGATTTTTCGGCGGCGGCCAGCTGGGCTTTCACGCCCTCCAGCTCCCGGCTCTTTTTGTTGAACCATCCGTCCTTTTTCTTGGCGTCCTCTTTGGGCTCCTCCTTGGGGGCGCCGGCCGGATCGGCCGTCCCGGTCTCGGGAGAAGCGGCCTGCTGGGTTGCTTCCTCCTTTACGCCGGTGTCAGGCGCCTGTTCGGGGGCCCCGGCCTCGGGGGCCTTTTTGGTTTCTTCGCTCATCTGCGCTCCTCCTTATATATGACGGGTCCGCCGGGGCACGGCGGCCTGTGGTGCTTCTTTGCGTTTGCCTGCCATCCCCTCGCCCAGCTCGTCGGCGAAGGCTTCCAGCAGGGGGATCACTTTGCTGAAGGGCATCCGGGTGGGACCCACCAGGGCCACCGAACCGAACAGCCCGCCCCCGGCCAGATACCGGCAGCTGACCACCGAAAGACCGGGGATCCGGGGGTCCATATCCTCTCCCAGCAGGACGCTGGTGCCTTCGGCGGGAGCTGTGATCAGCCGGGCCGCTGCGGCCTCGTCGTTGAGCAGCGTGAGGATCTGCTGCACCCCGCCCTGCAGCTGGGGCCAGTCCAGCAGGAAGGGCTCGCCGCCCAGGTAGACCCTGGGCGTGGCGGATTCCTCCAGGATGGCGGCCGCTGCGCTGACCACCGGCACCAGGGTGGGGCTGATCTGGCTGCACAGCTCGGCCAGCCTCCGCTGGGTCAGGTCCACCGCCGCCACAAAGGTCAGGCTGTGGTTGAGCAGGGACGCCAGCTGCGCGGCGTTCTCCCGGGTCAGGCCCTCCCGCACCCGGGCCACCCGGGTGCGCACATAGCCGGCGGTGGTCACCGCCAGGACGGCGGCGGCGCTGCGGCCTACCTGCACCACCTCAAAGTGGGCGATGCACAGGTCGTCGGCACAGGGCGTGCTGACCGCCGCGGTGTAGCCGCTCATCTGGGCCAGCGCCTTGACGGAGCCCTGCGCCAGACGGTCCGGTTCGTGGTCCAGACTGGCGAACACGCTGTCCACCCGGGCCCGGGTCACACGGTCCAGAGGCTGGCTGTCATCCAGAAGGTGGTCGATATAATAGCGGTAACCCTTGGCGCTGGGCACCCGGCCCGCGCTGGTGTGGGGCTGCTCCAACAGGCCGAGCCGTGTCAGGGCGGCCATTTCATTGCGCAGCGTTGCGCTGGATACCGCCATATCAAAGTAGTTGGCAAGGACGCTGCTGCCCACTGGCTCCCCCTCTACGCTGTAGAGGGATACGATTGCCCGCAGCACCCGCTGCTTGCGCTCATCCATTGCCATGCTGTCCCGCCTCCCTGTCCTGTGTCCGTTTGTTTGTGGATGTCTTAGCACTCTTTATCTCTGAGTGCTAAGTTTATTATATGCAAAACAGGCGCGCTGTCAAGGGGATGGCAAAAAAGTTTTCAATTCTGTCATAATCTCCGCCTTTTGACCCAAGGCGCAAAAAACGGGCCGCAGGCCCAAAGGCCCGCAGCCCGGCACGCTGTCGGGTTCACTCCTCCATCTGTTTGGCCAGAAAAGCCGCCGCCACCGACACCGCCTTCTGGTGGGCGGCGTCGGGCTTTTCACTGCGGTCTTCGGTCAGCAGGCCGACGGCGCCGGTGACGTCCCCCGCCGCCACAATGGGCCAGGCGCACAGGATGGCCCGATCCGAACCCTCACAGGGCAGGACGGCCTGTTCCGGGCTGCCCTCGTTCAGATAGGGCTTGCGGCTCTCCATCAGCTTTTCCAGGGGCTGGCTGACGCTGCGGTCCGCGATCTCCCGCCGGCCGGTGCCGCTGACCGCGATGATGTGGTCCCGGTCCGAGACAAAGGCGGTCATGGCAAAGCATTTGTTCAGCACATCGGTGTATTGGCTGGCGGTGCTGTGCAGCTCCCCGATGGGAGAGTACTTTTTAAAGATGACTTCCCCATCGCCGGTGGTGAAGATCTCCAGGGGGTCTCCCCGGCGGATGCGCTGGGTGCGGCGGATCTCCTTGGGGATCACCACCCGTCCCAGCTCGTCGATGCGGCGGACAATGCCGGTTGCTTTCATGTTGTTTTCCTCACTTTCCTTTTTATAGGGCCTGTGATGGATAGTATCTGTAAGAAAAGGGGATTTATACCCGGCAGAACCGAAAAGCGCCCTGCTTTCGCAGGGCGCTTTAAATGGTGCAAAGGTCTTTTGGTATCTTTTATACGTCTTATACGTCCAGCAGAGCCAGGACGCCCGCTTTGGGCCGGCTGCCCACCGACTGGTTGACCAGCTTGCCGTTCTTGAACACCAGCAAAGCGGGGATGCTCATGACGCCGAACTGGGCTGCCAGCTCGGGCTGCTCATCCACGTTCACCTTGCCGACTTTGACGTCGGGGCGTTCCTCGGCCACCTGGTCCACGACGGGGGAAAGCATGCGGCAGGGGCCGCACCAGCTTGCCCAGAAGTCCAGCAGGACGGTCTTGTCACTCTGAAGCACTTCGGTGTTAAAATTCTCTTTGTTGATGGTAACAACAGACATTTCCTTCTACCTCCCAGTATCTCAGCGCGTATGGCGCGGCGTCTTGTTTACGGTTACAGTATAACCGGAAAGGGCCCGCTCGTTCCGTAACTGTGTCACCGATGGCGGGAGCCGCGCAAAACGGGCGTCCTGGCGTCAAAACAGGAGGAAAAAGTATCCTTGTTCATACAAGCATACTACTTTAAACAATAGCACACCTGTGCACACAAGTCAATACTAAAAATAAAGTTTTCGGGATTTTTTCTCACTTTTTGTCAGGCCGCACAAATTTGCGGGTTGATTTTTGCAAGTTTTTGCTGTAAACTTGTAACAGTAAAAACAGCGGACGTTTCCCGCCTCATCCGCTTTTTGAACAACCCCGCCGGTCCCAGTTTGAAACCATACCGCACCGCCGGGGGCCCAGGCAGGCGGCAGAGAGGAAGGCCTTTATGCCCCGTTCCAAATTCGGTGATATCTATCGTGACCTTAAAAACAAGATCGAGCAGGGGGACTATCCCTACCAGTCCCTTGTGCCCTCCGAGAACACCCTGGTGTCGGTGTACGGCTGCTCCCGCAACACGGTGCGCCGGGCCCTGGCCGGGCTGATCGAGGGGGGCTATGTCCAGGCCATCCAGGGCAAGGGGGTGCGTGTACTCTACCGCCCTGCAGCCCGGGCCCCCTTCACCTTGGGCCGCATGGAGAGCTTCCATGAGACGGCGGCGCGCTGCCGGACCCATTACCAGACGCGGGTGGTGCACTTCTCCATGACCCAGACCGACAGCGCCCTGGCTGCGGCCAGCGGCTTCCCGCCTGGAGTGGACGTCTACCATGTGGAACGGGTCCGGGTGGTGGAGGGCCGGGCTTTGATCCTGGATGTGAGCTACTTTCTCCGGTCGGTGGTCAAGACCCTGACCCCGGAGGCGGCCGAACAGTCCATCTATGCCTATCTGGAAAAGGAGCTGGGCATTCAGATCATGACCAGCAAGCGGACCATCACGGTGGAGCGGGCCACCCCTGCCGACCGGCTGTACCTGGACATGGGCGGCTTTGACTGCCTGGCCGTGCTGACCAACCAGGCGTTCAATGCCGACGGCATCCTGTTTGAATACACCGTCTCCCATTATCATCCGGAATATTTCCGCTTTCAGGACACGGCCAGCCGCCGCGGCAAGAAAGCCGAGTGACCCATTTGCCATGGCATCATGGCTCAAAAGCAAAGGAGCCGCTGCACCTCGAGCAGCCCGGCTCCTTTTTGATTTGCGTTCTGCCCGTTTGTGCGGTATACTGGACGTGCCGGGGCGGTTTTGCCCCGCATTCCAAGACCAAAGGAGGGCCTGTACCATGACCAATGAAACCCTTGAAACTTTGAAGAACCGCCGCAGCTGCCGCGCCTACCTGCCCAAGCAGATCACGGAGGAGGAACTGGACGCCGTGCTGGAGGCGGGCACCTATGCCCCCACCGCCAAAGGGCTGCAGAGCCCCAGGATCGTTGTCATCCAGGATGAGGCCACCCGCGCCAAATTGTCTGCCATGAACGCCGCCGTCATGGGCTCCACCGGCGACCCCATGTATGGGGCGCCCACCTATCTGCTGGTGATCGCCGACGCCCACCGCCCCACCGCCCAGCAGGACGGCAGCCTGGTGATGGGCAATCTGATGAACGCCGCCGCCAGCCTTGGGCTGGGCAGCTGCTGGATCAACCGGGCCCGGGAGATGTTCGACACCCAGGAGGGCAAGGACCTGCTGGCAGCATGGGGCATCCAGGGCGACTGGGAAGGGGTAGGCTTCTGCATCCTGGGCTACCCCGCCGCCCAGCCCAAGCCGGCGGCCCCCCGCAAGGCGGACTACATCGTCCGGGTGTGATGGGCCGGAAAGACAGACTGCCCGCAGCCCCTGCCCTGCCCGCCGGCGGCCAGGGTCTGGTCCTGCTGGAAGGTCCCGAGGGGGCGGCCCGCCTGTATGCCCTGGCAGGGGCGGAGGATGAGGGCGCCGGGCTTTGGGTGCGGGGCGCGGACCTGTCGGGGGAGGAGCTGGACGGCCTGACGCTGTCCCGCTGCCTGCTGGAGGACTGCCGCCTGACCGGGGCGGGCCTGCGCAAGGCCGCCTTGACCGACTGCATCCTGCGCTGCTGCGACCTGTCGGGGGCGCAGGGGTATGACGGCAGCTGGCAGCGCTGCGCCTGGCAGGGGGTCAAGGCCCTGGGGGCCAACCTGTCGGGCAGCCGCCTGAAGGACTGGTCCTGCACCGACAGCCGCCTGGAGGCCCTGCGCCTGGACGACGGCGTCCTGGAGCACGCCAGCCTCCTGCGCACCAGCCTGGCGGGGGCCAATCTGGCCGAGCTGCGCTGGAAACAGCTGGTTTTGGAGGACGTGGACCTGTCGGGGGCCTGCGTCACCGGGGCCAGCCTGCGGGGGCTGGACCTGCGCAGCTGCCGCTTGGACGGCCTGACCGCCGGGGAATCCCTGCGGGAGCTGCGGGGCGCCATCGTGGACCCCATCCAGGCCGCAGTCCTCGCCCGGCTGCTGGGACTGGACATCCGCTGAAAACCCACCAAACGCTGAAAGGAACGTTATGAAGCCTGATTACAAGCTGGTCGCCAAGGCCAAATATATCCACCTCACCGCCGACCTTGCCGCCGCTCTGTGGCAGGAATGCTACAAGAAATTCTATCCCCCCAAACAGCTGGATGCCCTGGTGCAGCGGCTGCAAAGCGCCGACGCCATCGAGGAGGACATCGACGGCCAGGCCAACTATTTCGTGGTGCAGCTGGGCGGCAAGCCCGTGGGCTATTTTGCCTGGAAGATGGAGAACACCGCCCTGCATCTGCTGCACCTGTACCTGCTGCCCGAGTACCGGGGCAAGGCCCTGGGCCGGGATATCCTGGCCTCCTGCGAGCGTCTGGCCCGCAGCGACGGCAAGGGCCGGGTATGGCTGCATGTGCACACCAAAGCCCTCCCCGTCATCGCCTTTTTCAAGGAGCGGGGCTACCGTCCCGGCGCGCCCGAGACGGTGGACGAGGGCGGCATCCGGATGGATCTGACCCCGATGGAAAAATTCCTCTGATTTTGCATTTTTTCAGCAATTCAGCATTGCATTTTTGGCCGGTTTGGTTTACACTTACACTAAAGCAATGAAGCGCCCCCCGGGCGCCATCTGACCAGTGAGGACATTATCATGGCAAAAGATCATCCGACCGGCAAATCGGGCCTGTACCAGGCCATCCTCAAGCTCGAGACGCCAGAGCAGTGCTACCGCTTTTTCCAGGACGTATGCAGCTATTCCGAGCTGAGCGCCATGGAGCAGCGCTACGACATCGCCGAGATGCTTGCAGACAAACGCATTTATACCGACATCAAGGAAAAGACCGGCGCGTCCAGCGCCATCATCAGC
Source organism: Faecalibacterium sp. An58 (assembly GCF_002161515.1). Lineage (NCBI taxonomy): Bacteria > Bacillati > Bacillota > Clostridia > Eubacteriales > Oscillospiraceae > Faecalibacterium > Faecalibacterium sp. An58. The sequence goes on along the minus strand of NZ_NFHX01000013.1, from coordinate 20,260 downwards.
CGGGTCAACCGGGTACTGTGTGCGCAGGGCAGCGTCCTGCGGCAGTTCGTGGAAGAAGAACGTCCGGCCGCCCCTGATGCCGGGGAGTAAAGACAGGAGGAGAACCCCAATGAGCAAAGCAGTTGTATTTTTCGCCCAGGGCACCGAGGAGTGCGAGGCGCTTCTGGTGGTGGACCTGCTGCGGCGGGCCAAGGTGGAGGTCGTGGTGGCCTCGGCCTCGGGCAGCCTGCAGGTGACCGGCAGCCACGGCGTCACCCTGACCGCCGACGCCCTGGCCGAGGATGTGGATTACAGCGGGGTGGACCTGGTGGTGCTGCCCGGCGGCATCCCCGGCACGCCCAACCTGGCGGCCAACCAGACCGTCTGCGACACCGTCAAGGCCTTTGCGGCCCAGGGCAAGAAGGTGGCGGCCATCTGCGCCGCCCCCAGCATCCTGGCCGACCTGGGCCTGCTGGAGGGCAAGAAGGCCACCGCTCATGCCGCGTTCCAGGACAAGCTGGCAGGCGCCGCCGTGCTGAACCAGGAAGTGGTGGTGGATGGCTCCATCACCACCAGCTATGGCCTGGGCGGCGCCATCCCCTTTGGACTGGAGCTGGTGCGCCAGCTGGCAGGCCCCGATGAGGCCGCCCGCATCCAGAAGGCCATCGCCTACAAGCACAGCCTGCTGTACGCTTCCCACAAGTGAACTGTTGTTCCAACACGCAAAAGAGCCGCTGCCCGAAAGCAGCGGCTCTTTCAAACTGTCAAAAAAGTCCTGTCCAGCCGACATGTGCGGATGGACAGGACACATACAGGGAAATTCAGCACTGAGAGTGTGCGAGCCGCTTTGCGGCGAGTGCGCGGTTCAGCGCTGAATTTTGTCCAAAAGGGGGATATTAGGGGGAAAGGATTTCTGACCTGCGCAGCAGGCAGAAATAGGTTCCCCCTAAAGCGTGTCGTTTTCGACACGCTAAAGCAGCGGCTCTTTTTTGCTGTTATCAGCAGCCCAGCATTTCGTGGGCGGTCTTTTCGATGGTGGCGGCGTCCAGGCCAAAGGCGTGGATCAGGTCCCATGCGGGGCCGGAGCAGGCGAACTTGTCCTGGATGCCCACACGGCGCACGGGGGTGGGCAGCTTTTCGCTCAGCAGCGAGCAGACCGCTTCGCCCAGGCCGCCGATGACGCTGTGCTCCTCGCAGGTGATGACCCTGCGGCAGTCACGGGCGGCCTCCAGGATGATCTCCTCATCCAGAGGCTTGATGGTGTGGATGTTGATCACGCGGGCGCCGATGCCCTGCTCGGCCAGGTGGCCGGCGGCGATGCGCGCCTCGTTGACCTCCAGGCCGGTGGCGATGATGGCGATGTCGTTGCCGTCGGTGACCTTTTCACCCTTGCCGATCTCAAAGTGGTAGGTGGCCGCGTCGTGGAAGACGGGCACCGCCAGACGGCCGAACCGCAGATACACCGGGCCCCGCATGGCGTAGGCCGCCCGCACGGCTGCACAGGCTTCCACGTCGTCCGAGGGGCAGATGACGGTCATCCCGGGCAGAGAGCGCATCAGGGCAAAGTCCTCGCAGCACTGGTGGGAAGCGCCGTCCTCGCCCACCGAGATGCCGCCGTGGGAGGCGCCGATCTTGACGTTCAGCCGGGGGTAAGCGATGGAGTTGAGGATCTGCTCATAGGCCCGCGCCGCGGCAAACATGGCAAAGCTGGACACAAAGGGGGTCAGCCCCATGGTGGACAGGCCGGCGGCCACGCCGATCATGTTGGCCTCGGCGATGCCGCACTCAAAAAAGCGCTCGGGGGCCACTTTCTGGAACATGGCGGTGCAGGTGGAAACCGACAGGTCGGCGTCCAGCACCACCAGGTCGGGGTGCTGGGCGGACAGCTCCTGCAGGGTGCGGCCATAGCTGTCGCGGGTCGCGATATTCTTTACTTCTGCCATAGGTCAGCACTCCTCCTTTTCCAGCCGGGCCATGGCGGCGTTCAGCTCGTCCATGGCGGTGCGGTAGTCGTCATCGCCGGGGCCTTTGCCGTGCCAGTTGGCGTTGTTTTCCATATAGCTGACGCCCTTGCCCTTGGTGGTGTTCAGGATGATGAAGGTGGGGCGGCCCTTTTCGGCGTGGAAAGCTTCCACCGCCGCTTCGATCTGGTCCAGGTCGTGGCCGTCCACGGACAGTACCTTGAAGCCGAAGGACTCCAGCTTTTTGTCCTGGGGGGCGCTGTTCATGACTTTTTCAATGGGGCCGTCGATCTGCAGATGGTTCAGGTCCAAAAAGACGCACAGGTTGTCCAGCTTGTAGTGGGAAGCAAACATGAAGGCCTCCCAGCACTCGCCTTCCTCGATCTCGCCGTCGCCCATGATGGCGTAGACCCGCACCTGGTCCAGTCCCTTGACCTTGGCGCCCAGGGCCATGCCGCAGGCAGAGGAAATGCCCTGGCCCAGGCTGCCGGTGGACATATCCACGCCGGGGACGGTGTTCATGTTGGGATGGCCCTGCAGGCGGCTGCCGATCTTGCGCAGGGTCAGCAGCTCCTCGGCGGGGAAAAAGCCCCGCTCAGCCAGGGCTGCGTAGAGGGCTGGGGCCGCATGGCCCTTGGAAAGGACCAGCCGGTCCCGCTCAGGCCAGGCGGGGTTTGCGGGGTCCACCCGCATCTCCCGGAAGTACAAAAAGGACAGCACCTCCGCGATGGACAGGCTGCCGCCGGGATGGCCGCTTTTGGCGCTGTGGGTGCTTTCGATCACACCCATGCGGATGCGGCAGGCGTGTTTTTGCAGGGCAAGTTTTTCTGCGTTTGTCATAGATCGTCCTTCCATTTGCACTGGTTCGTCTCCCCGAAGGGCCCGCCCTCGCGGCGGGCAAAAAAACCGGAATGCCGGAGACACGCTGTATTCCAATCTAATATTATCTATTCTGCCCTAAAAGGTCAAGATGATTTTGTCAAAATGTACAGCGGCGGGGAAATTCGTGCTGAAGCCGTTGTTTTTTTGTGGAAAATGCACGGCGTTCGGAGCGCCAAAAAGCCCCGGCAGGCCGCCGGGGCGCGGGATCACGGTTCCAGATAGGTCAGATAGCCGGGCTGGATGCCCTGGATGCCCATGCCGGGGGCGTCCGAAACGGTGATCCGCTTTTCGTCAAAGCGGGCGCCGCCCACCACCGGGTCCGTGCTGCACAGCACCGGGCCGTCCAGATCCACCCGGGTGATGATGCTGCGGGCGCAGGCCAGCTCCACGGCGGCGTTGACGGCGATCTTGGCCTCCAGCATACAGCCGATCATGCATTCCACCCCACAGATCTCGGCGGCCGCAGCGATGCGCAGGGCGTTGGTCAGGCCGCCGCATTTCATCAGCTTGATGTTGACGTAGTCCGCCGCCCGGGTCTGGAAGATGCGCAGCGCATCGGCGGGTGAAAAGACGCTCTCGTCCGCCATCACCGGCACCCAGCTGTGCTGTGTGACGTATTGCAGGCCCTCCAGGTCCCGGGCGGGCACGGGCTGCTCCACCAGCTCGAGGCCCAGGCCCCGGTCCTGCATCTCGTTCAGGATGCGGACCGCCTGCCGGGGGGTCCAGGCCTGGTTGGCGTCGATCCGGATGCAGACTTCGTCCCCTACCGCCTGGCGCACCGCCGCCAGACGGGCGGTGTCCAGGGCCGGGTCGGCCCCCACCTTGACCTTCAGGCAGTCGTAGCCCCGGGCCACGGCGTCCAGGGCGTCCTGGGCCATCTGCTGGGGCGGGTTGACGCTGATGGTGATGTCGGTGACCAGGGTGCGCCGGGACGAGCCCAGCAGCTTGTGCACCGGGATGCGGTGCAGCTGGCCGTACAGGTCCCACAGGGCCATGTCCACAGCGGCCTTGGCGCTGGTGTTGTGCACCCCGGCGCTCTGCACCAGGGCGGTGACGGACTCCAGGTCATCCACCTCGCGGCCCAGGATGGCCGGGGCGATCAGCTCCCGCACGGCCCCGATGATGCCGCCGGCGGTGTCCCCGGTGATGGGGCCGGTGGGGGGCGCTTCGCCATAGCCCACGGCGCCGGTGTCGGTGTGCAGCTCCACCACGATGTCCTCTACGCGGTCCACGGTGCGCAGCGCGGTCTTGAAGGGCACCCGCAGGGGTACGGACAATTTACCAAGACGTACCTGCGTGATCTTCATAGCAGGGCCTCCTTTGTTTCAAACACTTGCAAAGCAGGAAAAGGGACGGCGATCGCCGTCCCTTTGGGATGTAAGTTCAATCGTGGGCCAGCTGATGGACCCCCAGCTTCTGGTAAGCGATGCGGGGGCTGCCGTCGGCCACATGGATGATGCCGCAGCGGGTGAAGCCGTTGGACTCCAGCACGTGCTGCATGATCTTGTTGTCGGCGTGGGTGTCGGCCCGCAGGCTCTCACAGTGCTCCAGGCACCACTCAATGACCATCCGGGCCACGCCGGGGCGATGGCCGGCCGACGCCAGCCGGTGCAGGGTGCCATAAGGCCCGTTGGCCAGCCACTGGCCGTCCTCGATCTTTTTATAAGTAGGGTCTTCGCCCAGGATGAAAGCGAAGACGGCCTCCAGCTCGCCGTTGATGACACAGACGAACAGCCGGTTGGACAGGATGTCCTCCTCGATCAGCTGGCGTGAAGGATAGTTGTCCCCCCACTGGGTCGGGTTGCCGTTCTGGGCCATCAAAGCCCTGGCCCGGGCGTAGACCTCCATGATCTGATCCAGTTCAAACCGGTTTGCTCCACGAAACATGAATCCTCCACCTTCTCTGTCAAACTTGCAATGGGAGCGCACAGCGCCCGAGGATGGTTTGCTCTCCCTGTACCGGGGCCGCAGTGCCCCGGCTGGCATGAAATCAGTATACTACATTTTTACTGAAAATTCCATCTTTTTGTGTCGGGAGTTGGACAAAAAAGAAAAACATCCCCACCATCGCAGTTTATTTTGCCCCGGCCGGGGGCGTGAAGGGGAGGCAGGGCTCACTTCAAAAAGCCCTGGATGATCTGCTCCTCGGCTTCCTCCTCGGTCAGGCCGAGGGTCAGGAGCTTGGTGATCTGGTCGCCGGCGATCTTGCCGATGGCGGCCTCATGGATGAGGGCGGCGTCCAGGTCGTTGGCGTCCAGCTGGGGCACCGCCAGCACCCGGGCGTGATCCATGATGATGGCGTCGCACTCCGAGTGGCCCGAGCAAGGGGCGTTGCCGGTGATCAGGGCGTCGAACTTCTGGTAGGAGCGGTCCCTGGCCACCGAGCGGGACACCACGTCGGCGCTGGAACCGGCGCCGTTGAGGGTGACGTTGTAGCCGCTGAGGGCCACCTGGCGGCCGTGGGTCATCAGGCGCTCCCGCACCACCAGGCGCGCGCCTGCGGCCAGGTCGGCCACCGTCTTGCGGTTGGTGGAGTCCACGCCCTTGATCTGGACCATCTCCATCTCCATCGAGCTGCCCTCGTCCAGGTGCACTTCGGTGACGGGGTTGAGGATCCGCATCCCCATGCCGTCCCCCTGGCCGTAGTGCTTTTCCACATAGCGCACATGGGCGTTTTTGCCCACCTGGAAGCGGTGGATGCCGTCGTGCTCCGAATCCTGGTTGCCGCAGTTGTCGATGCCGCAGCCCGCCACGATCAGCACGTCGCAGTCGTCCCCGATGAAAAAGTCGTTGTAGACCGTCTCCTTCAGGCCGCTCTCGCTGAGCACCACCGGGATGTGGACGCTCTCATGCTTGGTGCCCGGCTTGATGTGGATGTCGATGCCGGTGCCGTCCGCCTTGGGGACGATGTCGATGTGGGCCGTGGAGTTGCGGGCCACGGCCTGGCCGTTGGAGCGGATGTTGTAGGCACCCTCGGGGATGCCGTGCAGGTCGGCCACTTCGGCCAGGATCTGCTTTTGGATGTTGTCTAGCATTATGCCTCTCTCCCTCCCTGTTCCAGTATGGTGCAGGCGTTGACGGCGGACGTGGTGCCCAGCAGCCCGGGCAGGATCTCGGCCCGGGGCCCGTGCTGGGTCACCTTGCCGGCAGCCAGCACGATGATCTCGTCGGCAATGTTGAGGATGCGCTCCTGGTGGGAAATGACGATGATGGAGCCGTCCGTGTTCTTCTGCTGCATCCGCTCGAACACCTGGATCAGGTTCTGGAAGCTCCACAGGTCGATGCCGGCCTCCGGCTCGTCAAAGACCGACAGCTTCTGGCCCCGGGCCAGCACGGTGGCGATCTCGATCCGCTTCAGCTCGCCGCCGGACAGGCTGGCGTTCACCTCACGGTTGACATAGTCTTTGGCGCACAGGCCCACCTCGGACAGGTAGGCGCAGGCATCGGTGATGCTCAGGGGACGATCCTTGCCTGCGGCGATCCGCAGCAGGTCCAGCACCTGGATGCCCTTGAACCGGACCGGCTGCTGGAAGGCATAGCTGATGCCGCGGTTGGCACGGTCGGTGATGCTCATTTGGGTGATGTCCTCCCCGTCCAGCAGGATGCGGCCGGCGGTGGGCTTCTCGATGCCGGCGATCAGCTTGGCCAGGGTGGATTTGCCGCCGCCGTTGGGGCCGGTGATGGCCACAAAGGCGCGGTCCGGGATGGAAAGGGAGATATCCCGGATGATCTCTTTCTGTCCCTGTTCCCCCGGGACATCAAAGGATATATGCTCGAGTTCCAGCATTGGATAACACCTCGTTGAAGCTGAGCCTCTTTAAACAAAGAGGTATTGTTTGGGTCGGTTTGCACGCAAGGCCGCAATGCCTCGCAAAGGCATTATACCCGAAAAGCAGTGGGGTGTCAATCCTATAATTTCGCTAGGAAATGAACGGGCCGTGTTAAAACCGGGAAAAGTTTTCCACACGGCGAAAAAGGACGCGGCCTGACCCCCTATGTTGAAAAGTGGGGAGAGGTGTATTCCGAAACGGAAAATCCCCCAAAACAGATGGGTTTTGCGGTTTAACAAAACAGTCGAAAGCCGGCGCAACACTTACGAAACTGCGGGGGGCATCGGGGAGTCAGAGCCGGCAAACGGGCCGCAAAAAGGCCGATGGCTTTACCTCATGTATAAACCACAGGAAAATAAAAGTGTTGAAAACTCCGTTGAAAGTGTGGAAAAGCGGCGGAAAATTCCTCCCGCATCCAGCGCAGCGGGTGGAAAACCCGGTGGAAAAGGTGAAAAACTCCCCTGCCGGTTGAACGGCCCGCCCAAACATGATACAATAAAGCCAGTCTTGGCCCTGCTGCGGAAAACGGCGCAGGGCCGCATATCCGATTGCATACAGGAGGCTTGACATGAACTGGCTGACAAAGCTCGAGCGGAAATACGGCCGCTGGTGTATCCCCAACCTCATCGCCATCCTAGTGGGCGGGCAGATCGTCGTCTATGCGGTGGAACTGTTTGTGAACCGCTATATCACCTATTTCCTCACCCTCACCCGGCCGGCCCTCTTTGCCGGCGAGGTCTGGCGTCTGGTGACCTTCCTGTTCGTACCCTTTTCCTCGGGCGGCATCCTGAGCTTTGCCCTGGGGGCCTACTTCACCTGGTTCATCGGGTCGGCGCTGGAGGCCGTGTGGGGGGACTTCCGCTTCAACCTCTATATCCTGGCGGGGATGCTGGGGGCGGTGCTGGCCTGCCTGGCCACCGGCTGGGCGGACACCTACTGTCTGTCCCTGTCCCTTCTGCTGGCCTTTGCGCTGCTCTACCCCGAGATGCAGGTGCTGCTGTTCTATATCATCCCCATCAAGGTCAAGTATTTTGGGATCTTTGCGGCGGCCATCTGGGTGCTCAGCTTTTTCGGCACCAGCTGGGCGGGCCGGCTGAATTACCTGTTGTCCATGGCGGGGTTCTTTTTGTTCTTCGGCCCTGTGCTCTGGTCCAACATCCGTGCGTGGTACCGGCGGGAGCAGTGGCGGCGCCGGAACCGCCGCTGAGGAGGGCCGCGCCATGATGCTGGACCGTCTGGAGGGCAACCAGGCCCTGAAAGAGGAGGTGGGCCGGATGCTGGCGGCCCGCCGCCTGAGCCACAGCCTGCTGCTGGTGGGCGAGGAGGGCCTGGGGGCCGGCTTTGCGGCGCGCTGCATCGCCGCGGATTACCTCTACCCGGCGGGAGGGCCCGCCGCTGAGGCCCTGCTGCGGGGGGAATGCTGCCGCGCCGTGGCCAAAGCCGGCGACCGCTCCAGCGGCCAGGTGGAAACGGGGATCGTGCGGGAGGCCATCTCGGTGGAAGGGATGGGCAGCGGCGGGCGGTATCTGGTGGGCCAGGTGACCGCCATGCGCAGCGAGATCTTCAACACCAGCCTGTCGGCGGAGGGGCGGGCCGTCCTGCTCTACCACGCCGAAAAGATGAACGGCGAGTCGGCCAACGCCCTGCTGAAAGTGATGGAGGAGCCCCCCGAGGGGGTGCTTTTTGTGCTGACCGCCCAGTCTCTGGCGGGGGTGCTGCCCACCATCCGCAGCCGGTGCGTCAGTTTTGCTTTGGCGCCGGTGCCGGCAGAGGACTGCGCCGCCTTCTGCGCCGGACAGGGGGTGCCCAAAAAGGAAGCCGCCCGGCTGTCCGACCTCTTTGAAGGGCGGATCGGGTCGGTGCTGGCCGCCGCACAGGACCCTGCCCGCCGCAGGCAGCTGGAGGAGGCGGAAGCCCTGGCCCGGGCGGCCGCCGCCGGGGACTACTACGCCGCCTCGGTCCTGCTGGCCCGCTACGAGCGGGACAAGGCGGGGGCCGTGGTCCTGCTGCGGGATCTGTGCGCCTATGCGGCGGCAGGGCTGCGGGGCGGTAAGGTTTCCCCTTTGCAGGGCCAGGCGGCCGCCGGGACCGCCCGGCTGGCTGGGCAGGCCATCTGGCAGCTGGAGCGGCAGGTCAATGTGAAAATCGTGCTGCAAGTGTTTGCGGCAAGCCTGTAAACGCACAAGACCCCCGCCCCGGCGCTTGCGGTACGCCGGAACGGGGGCCCTGTGTGGGGTATTACTTTGGGTGTGAGGAGGAATCATGTGCAAGTCGGCGGTTGCGGCTCCGCCGGCTTGTGATTGTAGTATACCCAGTCTTTGCGTGAAAATGGTTACAAACCTGTGAAGAAACTGTAAAAAGGCCCAAGGGGGGTGCAGGCGCTTTTTCAAAACGCCGAAAACCGGCATCATTCCTTGATTTTCGCGTTTTCTGAGAGGACGGCTGCGGCATGCTGCGCCCCAAGGTGCACATAGGATATAGCGTTGTATTGGCAGGCGGCGGCCTGCGCCTGGCTGACATCCTTCACCACGCGGGCGGGAGCGCCCACGGCCAGGGCGCCGTCGGGGATCACTTTGCCCTCCGGCACCAGGGCCCCCGCCCCGATGATGCACCCTTTGCCCACCTTGCAGCCGTTCAGCAGGGTGGCGTGCATCCCGATCAGGCTGCCGGCCCCCACCTCGGCCCCGTGGATGATGGCCCCGTGGCCCACCGTCACGTCCCGCTCCAGGATGAGATGGCTGCCGGGGTCGCAGTGCAGCACCGCGTTGTCCTGCACGTTGCAGTTTTCCCCCACCAGGATGCTGCCCTCGTCCCCGCGCAGCACGGCCCCGTACCAGACGGTGGAACCGGCTTCCAGGGTGACGTCCCCCGCCACCACCGCGGTCCCGGCCACAAAGGCTGCGCCCAGGTCCCGGGGCGTTTTTCCGCACACGGTCACAAACATAGTCGAAAAACCACCTTTCTCTTTGAGTCTGTTTGTGGTATCTTATAGTATAGCATAAATCGTCGAAAAGCGCAGGGCCTGCCCGAGGCGCTCTGCTTTGAAGGAGGTTTGTTATGAGCGATCTTTTCCGCCTGAAGCTGCGCCGCGCCGGGGCGGCGGTGTGCGCGGTGGTGCTGGTCTTGTGGCTGGCGCTGCCCGCCGCAGCCGCTTATCCCATGCCGGTGCAGACCACCTATCAGGATGAATCGGTCTATCTGTTCGACCTGGACACCGGCAAGACCATCCTGGAGCAGAATGCCAGCCAGCCCCGCTACATTGCCAGCCTGACCAAGATGATGACCGCCCTTTTGCTGCTGGAGAGCGGGGCGGATCTGGACGGGGAGGTCACTGTGCCCACCTCTCTGACCCAGGAGTTCACCGACATCCGCAACGCCAACGGCACCACCATGGGCCTGCGGATCGGGGAGACGGTCCGCCGCAGGGATCTTTTGTACGGGCTGGTGGTGGCCAGCGCCAACGATGCGGCCAGCGTCATCGCCAGCGACCTGGCGGGAGGCGACATCACCGCCTTTGTGGCCCGGATGAACGCCCGGGCCGCCGAGCTGGGCTGCACCGACACCAACTTCACCTGCCCTCACGGGCTGTATGACTACGGCAACGTGTCCACCGCCCGGGATCTGGCCAGGATCGCGGCGGCCTGCTACGCGCAGTCCGGGTATATGGAGGCAGCCCAGTCGGTCACCTATACCCTGCCCGCCACCAACCTCCACACCGAATCGCGGGAGATCCAGACCACCAACCTGATGCTCTACCCCGACCAGCCCTATTACAGGGACTACATCCGCGGCATGAAGACCGGCTTCACCACCCTGGCGGGCCGGTGTTTCGTCACCTTTGCCCAGCAGGAGGGCCACACCTACGGCCTGGTGGTGCTGGGGTCCGACCTGGACAACATCTACCGGGAGTGCGCCGAGCTGCTGGATTGGGTGTTCGCCACCTTCAACGACCGGCAGCTGGTGGATACCACCGCCGTGCTGGCCACCGTCCCCCTGACCCAGTGCCGCGCCTACCCCGAGGTGGAGCTGTATGCGGCCAACGTGGTGGACGGCTACGGCCATCCCGACGACGCGGTCACCTTCGAGTTCCAGCTGCCCGAGAGCATCCGGGCCACCGTGGAGGAGGGCCAGGTGGTGGGCACCGCCACCGTCCTGCTGGACGGCTATGAGGTGGGGAGCGTAGACCTGGTCACCCACCGGAAATACGTTTCCAACTTCCACACCGACCTGGTGTCCACCCTGAAGCTGCTGCCGGCGCTGGTGGTCCTTCTGCTGGTGCTGGCGGTGTTCACGGTGCTGGCCGGCGGCGGGCCGGGGCTGTTTGCCCGGCGCGGCAGGAGAAGGCGGCACTGAGCGGCGGCAAGCGCGAAAAACCAAACGAAAAGGCCCGGACGGGGATAAGACCGTCCGGGCCTTTCTGTTGTAGAACATACAGCGCGTAATATTACAGATCGTATTACAAAAAACTCACAGATGGCCATAGATGCCGTGGATGGATACCTCCCCGGTAAAGACCCGCTCCTCCCCGCTGTCGGTGCGGACGATGAGCCGGCCCTCGGAGTCGATGCCGGTGGCGGTGCCTGTGCCGGCATGCCCACCCTGGTTGAAGGAGACCTGCCGGCCCAGATTGACGCAGGCGGCGGTGTATTCCTCCCGGTAGGGGGCGAAGCCCTCGGGGCCGAAGGTGTACAGCTCCCGGTCAAAGCCGAAGTCGGTCAGGCCCTCGGCCAGCCAGGAAGGGTCGGTCTCCAGGTCCACCCTGGCCCCCTGCAGCAGCAGGGAGGTGCCGTAGGGCAGCTCCGCCTGGTCAAAATAGCTCTGGGGCTGGGCCAGATTGATGCCGATGCCGCACAGATACCCCCGGCCCTGGTCGTTGGTGCCGTAACTGACCGCCTCACAGAGGATGCCGACCACCTTTTTGCCTCCCAGCAGCAGGTCGTTGGGCCACTTGATGGCGCACTCCACCCCGTAGCGCAGGGCCAGCTGCTTGCGCACCGCCAGGCTGGCCAGCAGAGGCAGGGTCCCGGGCTGGACCATGGGCACCTTGAGCACGGCGGTGTAATAGAGGGCCTGCCCTGCCGCGTTGACCCAGCGGCGGCCCAGACGGCCCCGCCCGTCGGTCTGGCAGGTGGTGTACACCGCCCCCACCGGCCCGAATTCCTCGATATGCTCTTTGGCGTAAAGATTGGTGCTGCCGCACTGGGGCAGGCAGCGCACTTCGTTGAGGCTCACCGCTTGGGCACCTCCCTGTGCTCGGCCCGCATCACCTTGCCGTCGGCCAGGGTCAGGATGCCGTAGGTGTCCGGCCCCACATAACACCGCCCGCAGGAACCGGGGTTGAACAGCAGGACGGTGCCGTGCTGCTCGGCCAGAGGGATGTGGGTATGCCCGAACAGGGCCACTTCCGCCCCGCGGGCGGCTGCGGTCTCAGCTAGCGTGTCCAAATCGTATTTGACGCCGTACATATGCCCGTGGGTATAGAATACTACCACGCTGTCAAAGGCGGCCAGGCCGTCCAGCGGCTCCAGCGCGCCGTAATCGCAGTTCCCGGCGACCGAGTAGACCCGCAGCTTGGGGGAGACGATCAGGGCGCGTTCCAGGTCGTGCAGGCCGTCCCCCAGGTAGATGACGGCGTCGGCGTCGCTCTCTGCGGTGAGGATGCGCTGGACCGCCTCCGCGCTGCCGTGGCTGTCGCTCAGGATCAAAAGTTTCGTCATAAGGATGGCTCTCCTTTATTCTCCGCCGCCGTCCTGCTCTTGCAGGGTCAGCAGCAGCTTGTAGATCTCGCTTTTCCCGTAGGGTGTGCCCTGGGCCGCGGCTTTGGCGGCGGCGGTGGGAGGCAGCCCCTCCTGCCGCATCAGGGCCAGGGCATGGGCGGCGGCCTCGTCCAGGGTGGGGGCATCGGCAGGGTCTGCCTCAGGGGCGCCTGCCATTACCAGAACATATTCCCCCCGGGGGTCGGCCTGTGCATAGTGGGCGGCGGCCTCGGCCAGGGTGGTCTTCCAGATCTCCTCGTGCAGTTTGGTCAGCTCTCGGCAGAGGGTGACGCTGCGTTCCCCGCCAAAGACGGCGGCCAGCTCGTCCAGGGTGGACCGCAGCCGGTGGGGCGCTTCGTAAAAGAGGACGGTGCGCGTCTCCCCTTCCAGGGCGGCCAGCCGTTTGCGGCGCAGACGGCGTTCAGCGGGCAGGAACCCCTCAAAGACCCAGCGGGAAGTGTCCTGGCCCGACACAGCCAGAGCGGTGACGCAGGCCGAGGCCCCCGGCACCGGCGTGACGGGGATCCCCCGGGCCAGGGCGTCCCGGACGATGACCGCTCCGGGGTCCGAGATGCAGGGCATCCCCGCATCCGAGCACAGGGCGCAATTCTCCCCCGCTTCGATCCGGCGCAGGATGCCCTCGCCTCGGTTCAGAGCGTGCTCGTGGTAGCTGACCATCGGCTTTTTCAGCCCCAGATGGTTGAGCAGACGCATGGTGACCCGGGTGTCCTCGGCGGCGACAAAGTCTGCCGCCCCAAAAGCCGCTGCCGCCCGCGGGGTCATATCTTCCAGATTGCCGATGGGGGTGGCGACAATGTACAGCGTTCCGGCCATAGTACCTCCAGTGTCAGCCCTCGTGGGCTGGTCCATATTGTGCGGCCCCGGCGCTGACCAGGATGTCAGGCTCCAGCTTCAGGCCGGTGCGGCGGTTCTTCTGCCCTTCCACCAGGAACAGCCAGGGCGCGGCCCCGGGGCTGCTGCGCACAAAGGCCAGGCGCTTGGGTTCCAGCCGGTACTGGCGCAGCACGGCCAGCACCTCGGCCAGACGCTCGGGCCGGTGGCAGAGGGTCAGCTTGCCCCCGTCCCGCAGCAGCCGGAATGCGCAGGCGCACACGTCTGCCAGGGTGCAGCTGCCCTCGTGGCGGGCGGCCGCACGGGCGGGGTCGGGGCTGGCAGGGCCCGCCGCAAAATAGGGCGGGTTGCAGGCGGCCAGATGGTACTGGCCCGCCTCCCCGGGATCGGGCGTCCAGGTGCGCAGGTCGGCGCAGACCGGGCGGATGTGGCAGATGCCCTGGTCGGCGGCGGCCCGGGCCAGCAGGGCGCTGGCTTCGGGCTGGAGCTCCAGGGCCAGACAGGGGCCGCGGTGGCCTTTGTCGTGCCATTCCAGGGCCACTACGCCGCAGCCGGAGCACAGGTCCGCGGCACGCTGTCCCGGGGCGGGCCGGGCAAAGCGGGCCAGCAGCAGCGCGTCGGTGCCAAAGCGGTGGGCCGGGGTGCAGTAGATGCTGGTCCTATTATACAAAATTTCGGTTGAATATTCCATAGCTAAACCTGGGCCCCTATAAAAAAAGATGCGCCCGGCGGGGGCGCTGGGCTGCGAAAGGAAAGCGGCCCGGTGGGCCGTGCGGACAACAGGCAAAAACGGCGGACCCTTTCGGGCCCGCCGCTTTGGTCTGCTTTGTGGCGAAATCGCTTACTCAGCGGTGATAGCGCCGGTGGGGCAAGCGCCCTCGCAAGCGCCGCAGTCGATGCAAGCGGCAGCGTCAACGACGGCCACGTTGTCCTCGACCTTCACAGCGCCAACAGGGCAAGCGCCCTCGCAGGCGCCGCAGCCGATGCATGCGTCACTAACCTTATGTGCCATAGTAGAACTCTCCTTTCGACCCGTGCCTAACAAAACTGGAAAACGGGGAAACCACCCCCAGAGGTCTGCTCCTGCACGGCCGCAGCCAAGCCTCTCTTAGGAGACGCCGTCTGCGGCGTCTTTTCCTGTGCCGATTGTAGCAAAGACAAACCGAAAAGGCAAGACTAACCGTGCCCCGGCAACAACCAAACCTGCGATTTTGGCTGAATGCACAAAAGCATCCGCTAACTTTCGGGGAGTTTACGGCGTGTTTTTCGTGGAAAATCACGATACATGGTTATACTAAGCTAACCGTTTTTCCCCCGCAAAGTCAGCCGCGCACGTCGTCTTCCCCGGCTGCCGCCACCACGGGGGCGGGGTCCTGCAGGCCCGAGTAGTCGTCGCTGGGGTCGGGGCGGCGGGGCGCACGCTTGCCGCCCGAGATATACTGGCACTGGCTGGCCTTGTAGTATTTGGGGGCGATGGATTCGGTGGACAGCCGCACCCGCAGGTAGCCCGAGATGGGGTTGGTCTCCACCACCAGGCCGGTGCCGTCGGGGGTGCGCACCGTGCTGCCCACCATGGGCATGATGCTGTTGAGATACTCGTAGGCCGACTGCTCATACCCCAGGCAGCACATCAGGCGGCCGCAGCAGCCGCTGATCTTGGTGGGGTTGAGGGAGAGTCCCTGTTCTTTGGCCATCCGGATGGACACCGGCTGGAAGTCCCGCAGAAAGCGGCTGCAGCAGAAGGTCTGGCCGCACAGGCCCAGGCCCCCCATCATCTTGCTCTCGTCCCGGACGCCGATCTGCCGCAGCTCGATCCGCATATGGAAGGTGCTGGCCAGGTCCTTCACCAGTTCGCGGAAGTCCACCCGGCCGTCGGCGGTGAAATAGAAGGTGACTTTGGAGTGATCGGGGGCATACTCTACCTTGACCAGCTTCATTTCCAGGCCGTGGCGGTCGATGCACTCCCGGCAGATCCGCCATGCCTTTTTGTCCTCGTTCTGGCGCTGGTGCATCCGGCGGATGTCCACGCTGTCGGCCATCCGCAGCAGGGGGCGCAGAGGCCGGGGCAGCTGGTATTCGGGCGTGGGAGCAGCCTCCCGGACCGCCTGGCCGCAGACCGGGCCGCGGGGCGTGTCGGCCATGACATAATCCCCGGCGTGGACCTCCAGCCCGGCGGGGTCGAAATATTCTTCTTTGCCGTTCTCATCAAAACGGACGGCGATGGCTTGCTTCATAAAATATATACCTCACTGTTGTATCAAACGGTCAAACCGGCCCTGCCCGGATGCGCGGGCCTGCCGCAGGGCAGGGCTTTGGGCGGGGATGGCCGGGGTTTTGCCCCCGGCATGGCCCCGTTTTCCAGAAGGCGCCGCCTTTTGGGACGCCGGCGGCAGGGCTCCTTCTGCATGGGACGGCCCGGTGCGGCCGTCATCTTCACAGTATATCACATTTTTTTGCAGTTTTCCATCTGTAAATCCGGCCAAAAGGCCGGGACGGGGGAAAATTTGGGAAACGCCCTCAAAAAAATCACATTTTGGCTCTTGCAAGTACGCCCTGTTCGTGTATAATTGAAAAGAACTGCCCGCGTCCAAAATGACGAAAAAACGAAATCTAGACAGGACTGCAATAAACTGTGCGGGCGGCGCGTTTTGCGTATGTATGGGGATGCAGGACCCGGGGCGCGCCCGGACCTTTGGAGCGCGGCCCGATCCTGTGCAGATCCATCCCGAGAGCGGAGGCGTTGGCCGCGCCTGCCGGCATACAGCCAGTCTGTCCGGCGCCGCTGCGGTACCGCGGCGCCGGATCATCAGTCAAAAAGGGAAGACTCATGGAAAAATACAGTGTAAAAAAGCCATTCACCGTGCTGGTCTCGGTCCTGATCGTATTCCTGATGGGATTCGTATCAGTGACCAACCTGCGCACCGACCTGCTGCCCGAGATCAGCACCCCCTACCTGATGGTGGTGACGGTCTATCCCGGCGCCAGCCCTGAAAAGGTGGAGCAGGAAGTGTCCCAGGTGCTGGAGAGCGCCCTGGGCACCGTGGCGGGCGTGTCCAGCATCACTTCGACCTCCGCCGAAAACTACAGCATCGTGCAGCTGGGCTTTGCGGCGGATACCGATATGAACAGCGCCCTGGTCAAGGTGTCCAACACCCTGGACCAAAACGCCGACAGCCTGCCGGACATCTGTCTGACCCCCTCCATCCTGGAGCTGAGCATGGACATGAGCAGCCTGATGACGGTGGCCGTGGGCCGGGAAGGGTCGGATATCTTCGAGCTGACCAAGTTCATGCAGGAGAGCATCATCCCCGAGCTGGAGCGCCAGGAAGGCGTGTCCAGCATCTCGACCACCGGCCTGGTGAGCGAGTATGTCCAGGTGCAGCTGAACGAGAGCAAGATCGATGCACTCAACACCCTGCTTCTGGAGCAGGTGGATACCCAGCTGGCCCTGGCCAAGGAGCAGCTGGATGCGGCCGCCCAGCAGCTGGCGGACGGCAAGGCCCAGCTGCAGCAGGCCATCGATACCTTCGGCGATGTGTTCGCCTCGGGGGTGATGGACCGGGTGGCCGGCATGGTGTCGCAGGCCAGCGAGGAGATCCGCGCCAAGGTGCAGACCCTGATGGACGCCATCGACAACCTGATCGCCTTTGTCAACGAGCCTGAGATCCAGGCGGCCCTGGTCACCGTCCGGGACGGCCTGAACGATATCATCGACGAGATCAGCACCACCGGCCTGCGGGATATCGACGACCTCATCGACGTGGTGTCCAAGGTCCGTGACCTGACCGACCAGCTGACGATCGCCCTGCAGCAGCTGCAGCAGCGGCTGGACCAGCAGACCGGCAGCGACGGCTCCACCGCCGGGGATCTGCTGGATACCTTGCAGATCCAGGAGAGCCTGAACGTGGTCTATTCCACCATGCAGGACGTGCTGGACAGCCTGAACCGCCTGCCCGAGCTGCTGGACCAGTTCGAGACGGTGTACGCCGAGATGAGCCAGACCCAGCTGGAGGCCTATCTGCAGATCACCGAGGCCCAGCGCCAGGTGGACGAAGGCCAGAAGCTGTACGACCAGTATGCGCAGGAGTTCGAGCAGGCCAAGGCCAGCGCCTTCGCCAACGCCGACGTGAACAACCTGCTGACCATCGACCTGCTCAGCCAGCTGATCTACGCCCAGAACTTCTCGATGCCGGCCGGCTATGTGGACGACGCCGACGACAATTCCTGGCTGCTCAAGGTGGGCGAGGAGTACAGCAGTGTTGCGGACCTGGAAGGCGCTTTGCTGCTGCACATCGAGGGCGTGACCGACGTCTACCTGAGCGACGTGGCCGATGTGGCCGTGGTGGACAACGCCGGCGATTCCTTCACCCGGCTGAACGGCGAGCAGGCCGTGGTCCTGAACATTTACAAGAGCACTTCGGCCAGCGCCAACGCAGTGTCGGATGCCTGCCTGGCCGCGTTCGATGCCATGGAGCAGCGGTATGAGGGGCTGAATTTCAGCGTCCTGTCCAACCAGGGCAACTACATCACCGTCCTGATCTCCAGCATCCTGTCCAGTATGGCCCAGGGCGCCATCCTGGCCATCCTGATCCTGGCCCTGTTCCTCAAGGATGTCAAGC
The DNA here is from genome assembly GCF_002161515.1 of Faecalibacterium sp. An58. NCBI lineage: Bacteria > Bacillati > Bacillota > Clostridia > Eubacteriales > Oscillospiraceae > Faecalibacterium > Faecalibacterium sp. An58. The sequence continues at coordinate 2,381 of NZ_NFHX01000013.1, read as the reverse complement.
CGACTTTGGTGGTGGGCATCAGCATCCCCCTGTCGGTCCTGTTTGCGGTGGTGCTGATGTATTTCACCGGCCTGGACCTGAACATCATGAGCCTGGCGGGCCTGTCTCTGGGCATCGGTATGCTGGTGGATAACTCCATCGTCGTCATGGAGAACATCTACCGCCTGCGTGCCCGGGGCGTGGCGGCCCCCCGCGCCGCCGTGCAGGGTACACGGCAGGTGTTCGCCTCCATTGTTTCCTCTACCCTGACCTCGGTGTGCGTCTTTTTGCCGGTGGTGTTCACCAAGCAGATCACCCGCGAACTGATGCTGCCCATGTGCCTGACCATTGGCTACTGCCTGATGGCCTCCCTGCTGGTGGCCATCACGGTGGTGCCCGCTTCCGCCTCCACCATCCTGAAGGAGGCCCAGGTCAAAAAGTGGCCCTGGTTCGATAAGATCCAGGAGAAGTACGGCCACAGCCTGGAGTGGTGCCTGGATCACAAGGCGGCCCCCATGGGCGCCGTCGTGGTGCTGCTGGTCTTCTGCGTGTGGCGTGTGGCCTCGATGGGCATGGTGATGCTGCCCGATGTTTCCAGCACCGAGATCAGCATGAGCGTGACCACCCCCAGCGACATGACCCGGGAAGAGTCCTATGCGATGGCCGGCCAGATCCTGGAGACCGCCATGGGCCTGGACCAGGTGGTTGAGGTGGGCGTCACCACCGACACCACCATTTATGGCGTGGATGTGGGTATGCTGGGCAGTACCATCAGCAACCTGCTGTCCACCACGACCACCGGTTACGGCACCTATGCCTACAACATCAAGCTGGTGGAGGGCGCCGGCGCTTCGGACGCCGAGCGTGTGGGCGCGGCCCTGGAAGAGGCCATGACCCAGTACGACTGCACCAGCACCGTCACCATCGACGGTATTTCCGAGATCACCAGCCTGCTGGGCAGCGGCCTGTCGGTCACCATTTACGGCCAGGATTTCGATACCCTGGAGAGCCTGGCAGGCGACGTGGTGGAGATGGTCAACAGCACCGAGGGCTTTGCCAACGCATCCACCGGCCTGGGCGCAGGCGACCAGACCATCGAGCTGCATATCGACAAGGATAAGGCCCGCGCCGCCGGCCTGACGGTGGCCCAGGCTTACCAGCAGATCGCGGCCCGGCTGACCACATCCACCGATTCCACCACCATCAACATCAACGGCGAGAGCATGACGGTCCGGGTGGTGGATGACACCGATCCTCTGACCGTGGAAAACCTGATGGATATGACCTTCAACACCACCAACTATGCCGCAGACGGCAGCCAGGTGGCGGAGGTGCACACCCTGCGGGAGTTTGCCGAGATCACCTACGGCACCACCCCCGACTCCATCACGCGGCAGGACCAGACCCGCTGCATCACCGTGTCGGCCGAGACGCTGGAAGGCTACAACACCACCGTGCAGGCCCGCCAGCTGCAGCAGAAACTGGATGACTGGAGCGCTTCCGGCTCCCTGCCCGAGGGTTACAGCGTCTCCCTCAGCGGTGAGACCAGCACCGTCAACGATATCATGAGCCAGATGATCCAGTGGCTGGCCCTGGCTCTGCCCCTGGTCTACCTGGTGATGGTGGCCCAGTTCCAGAGCCTGCTGTCCCCCTTCATCGTGCTGTTCACCATCCCCCTGGCCTTCACCGGCGGCATGATCGGTCTGCTGGCCCTGGGCGAGCAGCTGAGCATGATGAGCCTGATGGGCTTCATCGTCCTGATGGGCACCGTGGTCAACAACGGTATCTTGTTCGTGGACTACACCAACCAGCTGCGTCTGGGCGGCATGGACCGCCGCGCCGCCCTGGTGGCCACCGGCAAGACCCGTATGCGTCCCATCCTGATGACTGCCCTGACCACCATCCTGGGCATGATGATGGTTCTGTTCAGCAACGATATGGCCAGCCAGCTGATGAGCAGCATGGCGATCGTCATCATCGGCGGCCTGACCTACGCCACCTTCATGACGCTGTATATCGTGCCCATGATGTACGATGTCTTCTTCAAGCGGATGCCCCATGTGGTGGATATCGGCAGCGAGGAAGACCTCGACGACGTCCCCGACGACGCAGCCGAGTACCTGGCCCAGCAGACGGCCCTGCCCGGCCCGGCCGATCCCCTGCCCGCCGACGGCCCCGCCCCCAAGGACGGCCAGTAAGATCGACCCATCACGAAACAAAAAGCGCACGCGAAAGCGTGCGCTTTTTTGCTGCCTCCGAATCCCCTGCGCCCGAAGTTAGAGTATGCGAACTAAAGAAAATAAAGAAAAAAAGGGAAAATTTGAAATTGGGTCTTGACACCGGGGGGGGTATGTTATGATAGGCACACAAAGGAAAGGACCTTCCTTTGAACCTGTTTTGGG
>NZ_NFHX01000012.1:0-61700 GCF_002161515.1 Faecalibacterium sp. An58 | reverse complement strand
GGCCCTGCGCCGGATCGAGGAAGCGCGCCGCAGCCACAGCGTCTTTGACGCCGGGGTGCCGTTTCACACCATCGACACCCAAAACCGGGCGGTCCTCGGCCTTGTCCGCGAGAACGAGAGCGAAACATTCATTGGCCTGTACAACTTCGGCGGCGAGAGGTGCACAGTCTGCACCGGAGAAACCGGCCTCTATACCGATCTTGTCACCGGTGAAGCCGCCGATGCCGGAAACGTCCCTCTGGAACCCTTTGGCTTCCGGTGGCTCTGGAAAGAAACGCCCGCCCATCCCTGACCGAGATCCATGCAAAAATCCCCGCTCGGACGAATGCTTCATCCATTCGCCGGGGCGGGGATTTGCAGGTTCAGGGGACAGAAAACCTTCCGTTTCTTCTATCCTCCCTGCAAACAACTTTTGATAAAGAAAAAACGTATCCGAACCCTTCCTCGTAGAGGATTGGGTTCGGATACGCCTTGTTTGGTGGGTCGGGTTGCGGTGCCCTGAATTTCCGGCGCGCATGCAATGCGCTTGAATATTCAGACCGCTGCCCCTGCTCCAGCTCGGCTGCTCCTGCCGCAGGCAGCGCCTCGCTTGCGCAGCAGTACAGCACTCGAACCGGGTGCGCCTCTGCGATGCCCGCGCAAAATAAAAACCCGGGGCCTATGGCCTCGGGTTTTTATTTTGGTGGACGGTACAGGACTCGAACCTGTGACCTCCTGCACGTCAAGCAGATGCTCTACCAGCTGAGCTAACCGTCCAAAGGGTCTTGCGACCTAAATATAATACCACACTTTGGGCGGAAATGCAAGAGGGTTTTCAATTTTTCAAATGGTGCCGGGGCGGCTGGGGTTCCAGAGGATGCTCTCCAGAGAGGTCTCCACGGTGCCATACTGGGTCTGATAGGGCAAGACCTTGTACGGGCGGAAGCCGCACTTTTCGATCACACGCCCCGAACGGGTGTTGCGCTCGAAATGCCCTGCGATGAGGAAATCCAGCTTCTTCAGCTCAAACAGGTAGCGGACGACTTCCTTCACCGCCTCCGGCATCAGGCCCTGGCCCCAGCAGGGCTTGGCCAGAACATAGCCGAGCTCCCGGCCCTGGTATGGGGCCAGCTCGGGATAATTCTCCTCGTCGTACGGCTCAATGCCCAGGGACCCCACCACCCGGCCCTGCCATTCCAGGGCAAAGGTCTTGTGCTGGCTGATGAACAGATCCAGGATCTTCTGCGTCTCCTCCCGGTCTTTGTGCGGCAGCCAGCCGGCCATCTGGCCCACCCCATCCACCCGGGCATAGGTATGGAAATCCTCCAGGTCATCGGGGCGCCAGGGGCGCAGGAGGAGCCGGGCGGTACGAAGTTCCACGCCCCGGATATCGACAGGCGCGTTCATCGAGCGTTCAGCCCTCCTGCACCATCTTGCGGGCCGCCTTGTAGATGTCGCCGCAGCCCAGGGTGATCACCAGATCTCCCTCTCCTGCGTTCTGTTTGACCCAATCGGCGGCCGCGTCCAGGCTGTCCACCACCACGGCGCCGGGGATCTTGGCGGCCAGCTTCTCACTGGTGATGGAGGGGTCGTTGGGCTCGCGGCTGCCCAGGATGGGGGTCAGCACCGTCACATCGGCCATCTGGAGCACCTGCGCAAAATCATCCAGCAGCATCTTGGTGCGGCTGTATGTAAAGGGCTGGTGCACTGCGATCAGACGCTTGTAGCCCAGTTCTTTGGCGGTGGTCAGAGTGGCGCGCATCTCGGTGGGATGGTGAGCGTAGTCGTCCACCACTACGGCGCCGTTGCACTCGCCGTACACCTCAAAGCGGCGGCAGACGCCCTTGAACTGCGCCAGCGCGTCGGCGCACTGCTGGACGGTCAGGCCCATCGAGCGGCAGACGCCGCACATGGCCAGGGCGTTGTAAATATTGTGGTAGCCCGGCACAGCCAGCCTGATGTGGCCGGTGACGCCGTTGCTGGTCCACTCTTTCAGATCAAACTCATAGAAGCCGGGACGGTACTCCTGAACGTTCACCGCCTGGTAGTCGCCGCCGTTCTTGATGCCGAAGGTGCGCACCCGGCGCTGGATGGTGTACATGACGTCCATGGTGTTCTTGTCGTCCGCGTTGGCAAAGATCATGAACTGGGTCATCAGCGAGAAGCGTTTGAAGGCGAACTTCAGCTCGCCCATGCTGCCGTAGTAGTCCAGATGATCGTTGTCGATGTTCAGCACCACCGAGAAATAGGGGGTCAGCTTGAGGAACGTCTCGGCATACTCGCAGGCTTCCACCACGATGTCGTCCCCTTTGCCCGCCTTGCCATAGCCGCCGATCAGCGGCAGCTTGCCGCCGATGACCGCGCTGGGGTCACGGCCGGCCAGCTCCAGGGCGGCGGTGATCATGGCGGTGGTGGTGGTCTTGCCGTGGGTGCCCGACACACAGATGCTGTTTTTGTACAGACGGCTGATGTACCCCAGCAGGACGCTGCGCTCGATGGCCGGGATACCGTAGCTGTCCGCGGCCGCGCGCTCCACATTGTCCTTGGGGATGGCGGCGGAGTAGACGACCATGTCCGCACCGATCACGTTGTCAGCGTTGTGTCCCAAAGTCACCTGGATGCCCATTTCCCGCTCGGCCCGGATGATGCTGCCGTCCAGCACGTCGCTGCCGGTGATCGTATAGCCCCGTGCGGCCAGGATCTGGATGAGCGGGAACATCCCGCTGCCGCCGCAACCGATGAAATGGATCTTGTGGACATGATCCAGCAGGCGCTGGTCATAGTTACTGAACATGGTCATTAGGCTTTACCTCCCTATCAATGCCTCTTGATACAGCCCGACCGGCCGAAAGGCGCTTCTGCGCCCGGACAAAACCGGGCGCAGGGCGCAGTGACACATTGTTATCACTCATCATTATATATTTTTTGCAGTCCAAAATAAACAGGTCGGCCCCATTTTCGAGAAAAAGCCGGAAATCGCTTGCATTTTTTGTAGGATACTACAAAAGCGTCCGGCCCGTCTCAACCGCGGCGGGCCAGGATCTCGTCCAGGATAGCCCCGGCCACCGCCTCCTTGCTCATCAGCGGCAGCTGCCGCACCCCGCCGTCCGGCGTAAGGAAGGTGACCAGGTTGGTGTCCACGCCGAACCCCGCCCCGGGGTCCTTGAGGTTGTTGGCCACGATCATGTCCAGGTTCTTTTTGCGCAGCTTTTCCGCCGAGTGGGCCACCATGTCCCTGGTTTCCATCGAGAAGCCGCAGAGGAACTGGTGGGTCTTCTGCGGCCCGATGGTGCCCAGGATGTCGGCGGTGCGCACCAGGGGGATGCTCATCTCCCCATCCCCTTTCTTGACCTTGTCGGAGGCCACCGAGGCCGGGCGGTAATCCGCCACCGCCGCCGCCATCACCAGGATGTCGGTATCCGCAAAACGGCCGGTCACCGCCTGGTACATTTCCTGGGCCGACACCACCGGCACATCCTCGGCAAAGCGCACCGGGGCCAGGGCGGTGGGCCCATGGATCAGGGTGACCTGCGCGCCCCGCAGCGCGGCGGCCCGGGCCACCGCATAGCCCATCTTGCCGGTGGAATGGTTGGTCAGGCAGCGCACCGGGTCGATGGCCTCCTGGGTGGGCCCCGCCGTGACGGTGACCCGCAGGCCCGCCAGATCCTTGGGGGCAAGGACCCTGTGGATGTAGTCCAGCAGCACCTCATCGGCAGGCAGCCGCCCCTTGCCCACGTCATGGCAGGCCAGCAGGCCGCTCTCAGAAGGGATGACGGTAAAGCCGTACCGTTCCAGGGTGCGGATGTTGTCCTGGGTGATGGGGTTTTCCAACATACCGGTGTTCATGGCCGGGGCCACCAGTTTGGGACAGCCGGCAGCCAGCACGGTGGTGGTGAGCATATCGTCGGCGATGCCGTGGGCCATCTTGGCGATGACGTTGGCGGTGGCGGGGGCCACCAGGATGACGTCCGCCTTTTTGGCCAGCTCGATGTGGGTGACCTCAAACTTGAAATCCCGGTCAAAGGTGTCCACCATGCACTTGTGCCCGGTCAAAGTCTCGAAGGTGATGGGGGTGATGAACTGGGTGGCGTTGCGGGTCATGATGACCTCCACATCCGCCCCCTGTTTTTTGAGGGCGCTGGCCACCCCCGCCATCTTATATGCGGCGATGCCGCCGGTGATCCCCAGCAGCACGCATTTGCCTTTCAGTTCCATACAGAAGACCTCCCCGTTTTTTCTTCCCTTACAGTATAAACCAATCCGGCCGGGATGACAAGCATGGAGCCTGCGCCCGCCCAAGGCCCCGTCCCGGTTTGACATTTTGCCCCGGGATATGGTATGTTTATAGAAAGAAAACGGGCCGCCCGGCAAGCGGTCCGCCCATTTCGGACAGAACGCCGTCAGGCGGGAAAGGAGCAGTGCCATGGGCAGGATTTCCAGACGATCGTTCCTCAAAGGGGCCGGTATCTCCGCCCTGGCCACCGTGCTCTCGGCCTGCCAGCAGGAGGATATACCCATGTTGAGCCTAGTAGACGAGATCGGCGAACCCGGCACCCAGATTGCCATCATTGAAGGCTGCCCCTGGGGGCCGGCGGTGCGGGGCACCATTTTGTGTCTGCCCCAGGCGGTCAAGAGCAGCTCGGTGTCGGCGGACAAGTTCACGGTGATCGAGAGCAAGGAGGTCTTTGACCCCGACACTTCCCGGCATATGCTGGCAAGCGCGCCCCGCACCGTGGTGGAGGCGGTCACCGTCACCCCCGACGGCCGGGTGACCAAGCTGTCCTCCCGGTACATCCTGCTGACCTTCCGCATCCAGCCCGATGTCGGCTGCCCCCTGTGCTACGATCCCCTCACCGGGCAGTCCACCCGCTGCGACCCCTACCAGCTCAAGATCTTCCTCAACGCCCCCCTCAAGACCCTGGCCGGAGGCCCCATGACCGGCCTGGCCATCGACCCCAACGTCTCCCTGGCGGCCCCCTGCCTCAAGAACGTGGACTTGAACGGGGTGTTCACCGGCCTGGAAGGGCATACATTCTGCTACGCCTCCTACCAGCCCCAGCACCCCGCCGGGGAAAAGCATCCCCTGGTGGTGTGGCTGCACGGCGCAGGCGAGGGCGGCGAGGACCCTGCCGTGGTCCTGCTGGGCAACCAGGTGTCCTCCCTCTTTTCGGACGCCTTCCAGTCGGTGATGGGCGGCGCTTACATCCTGGCCCCCCAGACCCCCACCTTCTGGATGTGCTACAACGAAAACGGCGACTGGAGCGACAACCCCGGCGTCTCCTCCGTCTACCGGGAGGACCTGATGGCGCTGATCCAGAACTATGTAGCCCAAAATCCCGGCATCGACCCCGACCGGATCATCCTGGGGGGCTGCTCCAACGGGGGCTACATGACCATGGACCTGGTCATGCACCATCCCGGCTATTTTGCCGCAGCCTATCCCATCTGTGAAGCCTATCTGGACGCAGGCATCACCGACGAGGAGCTGCACGCCATCGCCGACACCCGCCTGCCCATCTGGTTCGTCTATGCCCGGAACGACACCACCGTCCCCCCTCAGCTGTATGCGGCTCCCACCATGGCCCGGCTGGCCGCCATGGACGCCGACCTGTATTCCACCGTGTGGCCCAGCGTCACCGACGCCACCGGCCGGCTGACCGGCCCGAACGGCGAACCCTACCAGTACAACGGGCATTGCAGCTGGATCTACTTTTTCCAGGGCCTGTGCAAGGACGACGCCACCGGAGCCGACCTGTGGACCTGGATGTCCCGCCAGCACCGCACCATCTGATCCTTTGTCCCCTGCCCGTCTGCCAGGCGTCCGCCTGCAGGCCGGCAGGGTTTTGTTTTTCCTGCACCCGGCCATACGGCACAGGCCGATGCAGCAAAGCCCCGAAATCATCTTCCAAAAGGAGGGAATCACCATGTTTGCAAAACGGCTGCGGCGGCTGGCTCTGACGGCCGCGGTTTGCCTGTGCCTGGCCGGCTGCCAGGCCCCCTCTGCCGGCGGGCAGCCGGCCGGAGCCTCCAGCGCTTCCGCCCGCCCGGACGAGCCTGTCACCCTGTCGGTCTATCTGCCGAAGCAGTATGCCGACCCAACGACCCATTACCCCATCTATGAAAAGCTGATGGATTATCAGCAAGCGCACCCGGACATCGAGCTTACCTTTGTGACGCCGGCAAGCAACGATCTGGCCGAACGGGAGGCCATGATTAGCCAGCTCAATGCGGAAATTCTTTCAGGCGGCGGCCCGGATCTTTTTATCATGGAGGGTTACCGCACCACAGAAATCAATCTCTTCCCGGATATTGAGAAAGCCATGGTAAATGGAACCTTTCTGGACCTGACCGAGGCCATGGCGAAAGAGGGCCTTTCCCGGGAGGAGGATTTTTACACCGCCGTGCTGGACGCGGGTCAGTGGGAGGGACGGCAGTACATTCTGCCCCTCGGTTTTTCGGTGCCGCTGATGGTCAGCGCGGCCGATGTGCTGAATGCCAGCAGTTTTGACTTGCAGCGCGCCATGCACACCATGGACACCCTGCTGACGGAGCTGCTGCGCATCCACCAGGAGCAGTCCATTCTGGTGATCGCCAGCTTTGACGCATTGGGGGCACTGGCACAGCCGGTGCTGGATCATGAGGCGCACGAGGTGAGGCTGGATACGGCTGCCGCCCGTCGCGCGCTGGAACTGGAGAAAGTTTTTCGGACCGGGGACATTGCCTACGATCTTGCCCGCGGGTTGTTCGATAATACAAACCCTGCACAGGTTCAGGATGAATTTGCCGAGGGCGTGCCATTTGCTGTTCTGCAGGACAGCAGGTTCTGCATCAACCTTTTGCGGCAGTGCCAGGCATTGGGAATAGAGGTGTCAGTCATGCCGATCCCCAATGAGGAGGGGACCGTCACGGCAGAAATTGGGTCCCATGCCATGGGCAACCGCAACACAAAATATCCTGAGGAAGTCGCAGACCTGCTGCTTTATCTTGTCAGTGAGGAATGCCAGTCTGCGGCAGCCTATGCAGATTACAATCAGCTCCCCATCCGCAAAGGATGTATGCAGGCTTGCTTCGATGCACAGTATCAGTTCTCCATTTACGATGCTTCCAGAGAGAGGATGACCGAAGAAGGAATTGCAGAACGGCAAGAGCAGTATGGCGTTCCGCTGGATGAGGCCCGAATCAAGCAGTTGGAAGTCATCTGCGATCAGGTGACAGCCGCACACTACCAGACCATCTGGTATCGCGGCGTGGACTTGGGAAAGACCGAAACCGGGGAGAATGTGGCAAGTTACCTCCATATGCAGTACTGGAACGACGAGATCACCCTGGACGAACTCGTTGAAACCCTCTCCTCCAAGATGCGCCTCTATCTGGATGAATAGGAGGCGGCCATGAACAGAAACAAGATGCGGGGCTGGCTGCTGGTGCTGCCCGCCCTGATCGCCCTGGGGGTGGGGTATCTGCTCCCGCTGGCCATCGCTTTGTACAAGAGCCTTTTCGCCGGGATGAGCACAGATTTTGTGGGTCTGGAAAATTACGCCGATCTGTTCAGAAATTATGCCTTTGGCTTGGCGGCAAAAAACCTGCTGCGGCTGTGGTGCATCGCCATTCCCCTGAATTTGGTGCTGGGCGTTCTGCTGGCGGTGCTCTGCGTGGAAGCGGCAGGCCCCCGTCTGCGGCTGGCCTTCTTTTTCCCGGGTATCCTGCCGGCGGCCTGTGTGGTGATGGTGGCCGCCGAGGGAGTCAGCCTGCTGGGTTGGGAAGACACCTGGACCTTTGAAGCAGAATCGGCTTGGGTCTGGCTGGCCATCGTCTTATGGAAAACATTGGGCTATACGGTCCTGATCTGCGCCGCCTTTTTCGAGAGCATCCCGGCGGAGGTCACCGACGCCGCCCAATTGGACGGAGCGGGGTTCTGGCAATGCCTGCTGCGGGTGCGGCTGCCCCTCATCGGGAGGGGGCTGGTTCTGAGTGCCATTCTGGTGGTTTTCAACGGCTACCGCTGTTTCCGGGAGGCCTATCTCATCGGCGGGGAGCACCCCCACGAGGAACTGTATAGTTTGCAGCATTTTTTGCAGAACAACTTTGCCAACATGAACTACGCCCGGCTGGAAGCCGCCTCCATCCTGGTGGTGGCGGCGGTGCTGGCTGCCGGGCTGGCCATTCTGGGGATCTGGAAACGGTATCATGGGAGGACAGGCCATGCGGACAAATAGATTTTGGCAACTGGGCCTGGCGGCGCTGGCCGTCTGCTTCCTGGCGCCCTGCGTCCTGTTGGTCCTGCCGCTGGCGGGACAGCCGCCGGAAACGCTCTGGCAGGCGGTTTCCGCGCCGGACTATCTGCGCGCTTACCGCAATACGCTGCTGCTGGCGCTGGGCGGCGTTCTGGTCCAGACGGGCGTGGCCCTGCCCGCCGGCTGCTTTCTCGCCAGGCTGGCACCCGGACGGGTCCGGCAGGTATGCCTGGCGCTCTGCCTGCTGCTCATGCTGCTGCCCCAACAGGCCCTTATGCTGCCCCAGTATCTGCTGCTGCAAACGTTTGGCCTGCTGGATACCCTGGCCGGCCTGTTGCTCATGACCGCCTTTCAGCCCTGGATGGTGCTGCTGTTCTGGTTCGGCACCAGCCGCATCGACCGGGAACTTTTCGATGCGGCCGCCTGTGACGGCGCGGCGGGCCTCTCCTTCTGCCGCCGGATCTACCTGCCGCTGATGGCTCCCTATCTGGCAGCCGCGGCGCTGCTGTCCATGGCGGAAAGCTGGAATCTGCTGGAGCAGCCCATGATCTTCCTGCAGCAGCGGGCAAACGATCCGCTGTCCATCCTGCTCTCCCGGCTGCCCGGGGCCAGCCCGGCCCAAAAGCTCTTTGCCGGGGTGCTGTTTGCCCTGCCCCTGGTCATCCTGTTTGGACTGGTCGCCCGCAGCAGCCGTCCGCCCCGTGCATAAGCCCGCCGGGTTTGCGCAAAATATACGTTTTGTATAATGCATAGTATCCATTACACACCGGCTGTGCCGGGCACGTTGCATCCCCCTGCGGCCTGTGATACAATAACAGCGTATGCGGCCCCAGGCCGCCGCTGAATTTCCGGGCCGGCCTCTGCCGCCCTGCAAGCACAAGGAGCAATCAAACTATGTGGATCGAACTGAACCGCCGCTGCGACACCGACATGGGCGACCACGAGGATGTGGAGCTGAATCCCTGCCAGATCGACACCTTTGTGGCCGAGCTGGTGGGACAGGAGGACGGGCGCACCCTCTACTGCACCGCCTGCTGGACCCCCTTCATGCCGCAGGTGTACTCTTTTTCGGTGACCGACGAGTCGGTCTATGGCTGGATCGTGGACTATGAGCGGGAGGACAACGGCCAGCTGGCCGCCATCCGGGCCCGGGGGCCGGTAAACTGCGAGGCCGACGAGGACTACGACGGCCCCTACGCCGAGCAGTTCCGCCAGCTGATGCGGATGCTGTCCGACGCCGCATCCAAAAGCGGCTACCGCACCGAGACCTACGACTCCTCCGACGATCTGGACGCCCTGTAAGGCACGGCGCTCCCCCGGCCTTCCGCTGAAAGGCCGCCTTTGCAGACAAACCAAAAGACCAGAGCCGCCCGGCCAAAAGGCCCGACAGCTCTGGTCTTTTTTGAAACAGCTCTGCCTCGGATGGAACACCGCTTTGCCCTTCCCTCCCGAACACGCAAAAATCCGGGCCTTCCTTGTAAGAAAGGCCCGGATCTGTTTGAATGGTGCACCAAGGCAATCCATATCCGAACTTTTTTCCTTTGCCGCAGCCTCAGTGGCCTCGCCGAAAGAAATGGTCTCCGTCCCTTCTTTGTAGTTGAAGGTAATCAGTACTTTATCGTCATAGAGGTAAATAGCATTAATGAAGGTGTCAATCAGCGTCTGCCGCTGTTCCTTCTGGGACAGGTCTAACTTGCGGAAATGCAGCAGCCAGAAGCGGACAAATTCCTCTTTCATCACGGGCTTGGCCAGCTTCTCTTCGGCAATTTTGGCTTCCAGGTCTTTCTTCTGGGCTTCGAGGACTTCCAAACGCTCCTTGGTGGAACTGGTTAGGATACCGGCCTGGATGGCGTTGAGCATATTCTGGATGCCGGTCTCTGTCTCCCGAAGCTGCTTTTCGTAAAGAGGCAGGCTGGTGCTCTCTCTGTTTTGCAGCTCCATGACCGCCGCCACGAGTGAATCAATGACCGTATCGTCCTGAATCAGCCTCATGGTTTCGTTGACCACCAGGTCTTCCAGCCACTGTTTACGGACGGTTTTCTTGGTACAGGTCTTTCTCTTCTTGGCGGCAGCGCACTTGTAGTAACGGTGCACGTCGCCGGTGCGGCTTGTGCCGCTTTCACCGAACATCAGTGCGCCGCAGTGACCGCAGAATAGTTTGGTTGTCAGAAGATAGTCGTCCTCTGCCTTGCGACGGGCAGGGGCCTTTTTGTTTTTGGCCATTTTCTCCTGCACCTCCTGGAACAGTTCGGCTGAAACAAGCGGTGGGATGGCGTCCGCAATCAGAATGTCACGGTATTTCAGCTCCCCGATGTACCGGCGGTTGTTCAGCATATGCTGGACAGTGTTATAGGTCATGGAGCCGCCACGCGGATTTTTAACATGGTGCTTGTTGAGCCAGTCCCGAATCTCCGTCATAGTCGCGCCCTCATTGTACCTCTTGAAGGCTTCCGCAACAAAGGGTGCCGTAAGGAAATCAGGCTGGAACCGCTGCTTTGCATCAATGACGTAACCGATTGGGACGGCCCCACCATTGTACTTCCCCTTGAGTGCGTTCTCCGTCATTCCCCGCACTACCTTTTCGGACAGGTCAGCGGAATAGTACTCGGCATAGCCCTCCAGCACCGATTCCAAGATGATGCCCTCCGGTCCGTCCGAGATGATTTCGGTGGCGGACATCAGCTTGACGCCATTCTTTTTGAGCTGCGTCTTATAGCGGGCGCTGTCATAGCGGTTGCGGGCGAACCGGTCCAGTTTCCAGACCAAAACGATGTCGAACAGTTTTCGCTCGCTGTCCTTGATCATCTGCTGAAACTGGGGCCGATTGTCCGTTTTGGCCGAGATGGCCCGGTCGATGTAGTGCTTGACCACCGTGATACCGTTCTTCTCAGCATATGCGGTGCACTCGCGAATCTGGCCTTCGATGGATTCCTCGCGCTGGTTGTCACTGGAATAGCGGGCGTAGATAACGGCGGTCATGGCGGGGCCTCCTTTCATTCTCTGTATGTCGATGACGCAGCACATTTTCGTATAAGATATAACATGTTTCACGCAATATTGCAAGGCTTTTGAGCGCCGCTTGGTGGTGTTCTTTTTGAGCACCACTGCAAAAGTACACAAAACTACCATGCAAAGTTCGGCACTCTGCAATCTTGCTTTCCCGGCGCAGAGCTGTTATACTGGGGCAAATAAGTTGCGCAAATGGCGCAAAATGCGCAACCAATCTAATACAGAGCAACGCGGAGGCAACAACGATGCAGACAACAAAGCTCCTTTATGGCGGAGACTATAACCCTGAACAATGGCTGGACCGCCCCGACATCCTGGCAGAGGACCTTGACCTGATGCAAAAGGCCCACGTGAACGTGGTGTCGCTGGGGATGTTCTCCTGGTCGCTGCTCGAGCCGGAAGAGGGGGTCTATCACCTCGACTGGCTGGCCGACATCATCCATAATCTGTACCAGCGTGGTATCTCGACCATCCTGGCCACCCCCAGCGCGGCCCGGCCAGCCTGGATGGCCTACAAGTACCCCGAGGTGCGCCGGGTGCGTGCCGACCGCGTGCGGGAGCTGTACAACCGCCGGCAGAACTACTGCTATACCTCTCCCGTCTACAGAGAGAAGGTGCGCGCCATCGACCAGAAACTGGCCGAGCGCTTCGGGCACGACTCCGCCGTCATCCTCTGGCACATCTCCAACGAGATGGGGGGCGAATGCCATTGCCCGCTCTGTCAGGCTGAGTTCCGCCGCTGGCTGCAGCGCCGTTACGGCACCTTGGACGCCCTGAATAAAGCCTGGAACGCCCGCTTCTGGAGCCACGACTACACCGACTGGGACCAGATCGAAAGCCCCGCCCCCCAGGGCGAGAATGCCGTCCAGGGTCTTACTCTCGACTGGAAGCGTTTCGTCAGCAGCCGGCACATCGACTTTTTCAAGTTCGAGCAGGACTGTGTGCGCCAGCTTACGCCCAACGCCAGGTTCACCACCAACATGATGTATCGCTTCCACGACATCGATTATTTCCAGATGGCGAAGGAAGTGGACGTCGTCAGCTGGGACTGCTACCCCACCTGGCACAAATCCACCGAGACGGTGGAGCAGACCGCCCTTGACACCGCCATGATGCACGATCTGTTCTACTCCCTCAAGGGCAAACCCTTCCTTTTGATGGAGTCTACCCCTACCTGCGCCAACTGGCAGCCCATTAGCAAACAGAAAAAGCCGGGCATCTCGATGCTGGCGGCTTTGCAGACGGTGGCGCACGGGGCGGACAGCGTCTGTTATTTCCAGTGGCGGGCCAGCCGCGGCGCAGAGGAAAAATTCCACGGCGCGGTGATCGGTCATGACGGCCGCAGCGACAGCCGCAGTTTCCGGGAGGCGGCCGGCATCGGCGCGGCGCTGGAAGAACTGGCCGCAGCCGCCGGGACCGCCCGGCCCCGGCAGGCCGCCATCCTCCACGACTGGGACAATATGTGGGCCATCGAGGGGTCGTCGGGTCCCCGCAACGCCGGCATGGGCTATTGGAAGGAGCTGGCCCTCCACTACAACGCCCTTTCCCGAGCGGGCATCGCGGTGGATTTTGTCGATCAGACGTGCAGCATCGAAGGCTACGGACTGGTGGTCCTGCCGATGGCCTATCTGCTGCGGGAGAGCTTTGCCCGCGCCGTCTGCGACTTTGCCCAAAAAGGCGGCACGGTGGTGGTCACCTATTGGAGCGGCGTGGTGGACGAGAGCGACCTCTGCCGCCTGGGCGATACCCCCTACGGCCTGACCAAGCTGCTGGGCCTGCGCCGCGCCGAGATCGACGGGATGTACGACGGCGAGACCCGTCGCTGCGTCCTGGCCTCCGACCGCCTGCAGGAGGTCACCCACGCCTCCACCCTCTGCGAGGTGGCCGCCCTCGACGAGGCCGATCCCGCCGAGCCTCTCGTCCTCTACGGCGAGGACTACTTTGCCGGCGCGCCGGCGGTAGCCCGTCACCGCTATGGCGGGGGCCGGGCCTACTACCTGGCCAGCCGTTTCGAGCCGGCTTTCTACGACGCTTTCTATCAGGCGGTCGCCGGCAAAACGGGGCTTGTCAGCTGCCGGCCGGCCGCCCTGCCCGAGGGTGTGCTGGCCGTCCGCCGTGGGGAACTGCTCTTTTTGCAGAACTGCAATACCATCCCCGCTCTGCTGCCGGGCGGCGACGAGCTGCCCGGCTACGGCACCGCCGTCTACAAAGCCGATGGCATGGCACGGGTACTGTGAGGGGAAATTGCGCACAGCCCCTTGACAAAGCGCCGTCTTGGCTGGTATGCTGAAGAAAAGCGCAACCGATTGCGCACACGAGGGAGGGCACGTCATGCCGGCAGAAAACCAACCGACCAAGAAGATCTCCATCGACGAGGTCGCAAAAGCCCTGGGGGTGTCCAAGACCACCGTTTCCCGTGCCCTCTCGGGCAAGGGCCGCATCAGCGAGGCTACCCGCGGCCGGGTGCGAGACTACATCGCCCAGGCCGGGGCTGAACCGGCGGTGCGCGCCCAGCCCGCGGCCCGCGAGACCCACAACCTGACCATGGTCATCCCCAGCGACTTCGTCCACCTGGACCTGCCCTTTCTGCGCAAGTGCATGGGAGGCATCTGCACGGCGGCAGCCCAGCGGGGGTACGACCTGCTGCTCTGCTATGTCTCCGGGGCCGACACCAGCCAACTGGAGCGCCAGCTCGACTGCCACAAAATGGACGGGGTGATCCTCTCCCGCACCATCCAGAACGATCCCTGTGTCGAACTTCTGCGCCGCCACAAGATGCCCTTTGTCGCCATCGGACGGACCGAGGACCCCGCCATCCCCCAAGTAGACAACGACCAGGCCGCCGCCAGTCAGGAAATGACCCGGCTGCTGCTTCAGCTTGGCCTGCGGCGGATCGCTCTGCTCACCGGCAGCCCCAGCTACTACGTCAACCAGGACCGCGCCAAAGGGTACTTTGACGCCCTGGCCGAGCTGGGCATCCAGCCCGACCCGGCCCTCGTCCGCACCGGCATCGAGAGCGACGCCCAGCGGATCGACGCGCTGGACGCAGTGCTGGAACGACGCCCCGACTGCATCCTCTGCGGGGACGACCGGCTGGCTTTCGACGTGTCGCTGGAGCTGCAGGCCCGGCGCATCCGGGTGCCGGACTACATACGTCTGGCCAGCCTCTACGACAGCGAGCTGACCGCCGGCCTCAACCCCGCCATTTCGGCGGTCCACTTCGATGCGGTGGCCCTGGGCGGGGCTGCCTGCCGGATGCTGCTGGACCTGATGGCCGGCAAAGCCGCCGCCCGTCCCCTGGTGATGGGGCATCAGGTCGTCCTGCGGGACTCGACCAAGAACCTGCCCCGGCGCTAAACCCTTTGACCTGCTTTTGAGAGCCGTCTGCCGCGCGCAGGCGGCTCTTTTTCTGCCCCGGGTGCGGAATGGACCGGCAGCTCAAAATTGTTGCGCATAAATTGCGCAACCAAACTCAAAAAAGCGGCCCGTTATAAGTCAGAATGACCATATTTTTATTACTATTATAGGTAAATCTGTGCATTGACACTCGAGAAGATTTGCGGTATTCTATAGTTGCGCAAGAGGAACCAGGAAATTGCGCAAAATGTGCGCAACGGCAGTTTCTCAGGAACGGACATTTCATCCAGACACAAGAAGGAGAAGATGCACTATGAAAAAGCTGATTTCCCGCCGTCAATTCCTCGCGGCAATGGGCGCTGCGGCTGCGGCCGGCGCGCTGACTGCCTGCGGCGGCTCGTCCAGCACTGCTTCCAGCAGCGCGGCCCCCGCTTCCTCTGCTGCGGGCGAAGCCGCCTCCGCCGCTGAGAGCTGGGGCGATGTCGAGCTGACCATGTGGGGCGCTGAGGAAGATCAGGGTATGCTGCGCGAGATGGCCGACGCCTTCATCGAGGCCAATGCCGACAAGGGCAACATCACCATCAACATCGGCGCCTGCTCCGAGTCCGACGCCAAGGACAACATCCTGGTGGACCCCACTGCCGCGGCCGACGTGTTCGCCTTTGCGGACGACCAGCTGAACGAGCTGGTGGCCGCCGGCGCTCTGCAGGAGGTGCTGCTCAACCCCGACGAGATCAAGAGCCGCAACCTGGAGGGTTCGGTCGAGGCTGCCAGCATGGACGGCAAGCTGTACGCCTACCCCATGACCGCCGACAACGGCTACTTCCTCTACTATGACGGCAGCGTCATCACCGCCGAGGACGCCCAGAGCGTGGACGGCATCCTGGCCGCCGCGGCAGCCGCCGGCCGCACCTTCGATATGACCCTGAACGACGGCTGGTACATTTACAGCTTCTTCGCAGGGGCGGGCCTGACCGCTACCCTGGCCGACGACGGCGTCAACACCGTCTGCAACTGGAACGAGGAGCCGGGCGCGTCGGTCGCGCAGGCGGTGCTGGACATCGCTTCGAACGACGCCTTCCGCAACGCGCCCGACGCCGACATCGTCTCGGGCATCGCGGACGGCTCGGTCTGCGCCGCCATCAGCGGCACCTGGAACGCCATCACCGCCGAGGAGGCCTGGGGCGACAACTACCAGGCCACCAAGCTGCCCACCTTCACGATGGACGGCGAGCAGGTGCAGATGGGTTCCTTCTCGGGCTACAAGCTGGTGGGCGTCAACCCCCACAGCGCCAACGTGGGCGTGGCCATGATGCTGGCCGACTTCATCACCAACGAGGACAACCAGCTCAAGCGCTTCAACGACCGCAACCTCGGCCCCTCCAACATCAACGTCAACGCCTCGGAGGAGGTGCAGTCCGCCCCGGCCATCGCCGCCCTGGCTATGCAGAGCGACTTCTCCGACCTGCAGCGCGTGGGAGCCAACTACTGGGATCCCGCCGCCAGCCTGGGCCAGATCCTGGCCTCCGGCAATACCCAGGGCAAGACCACCCAGCAGCTGGTGGACGACGCCGTGGCAGGCATCACCGCGCCGGTGGCCCAGTAATTTCACCCGCTAACTCCCGTCTCCTTCCTTGTGCCCCGCCGGCGCTGCCCATACGCGGCAAAAGACAAACCCGGCAGCGTCCGGCCTGGGGGCGCGGGGAGACGAAACCTTGCAGAGAGGAGCGATCTTTGTGGCACAAACCGTGCTCATTCAGCCGCCGCTGCGTGCAGGCGGCAAGGAGCCAAACTTCCTCCAGCGGTTCGGCCATGCCTTTGCGCACGGCGACATCTTCACCAAGCTGTCCTTTGTGATCTGGGGCCTGGGCTACATCGGCCACGGCCAGCTCATCAAAGCGCTGCTGGTCACCCTGGTGCAGGGATTGGGGCTTTATTACCTGGCAGTGGCGGGCGTGCCCAACCTGGCCAAGTTCGGCACCCTGGGCACCGTCCAGATGGAGATGGTCTTTAACCCCATCACCCTCAAAAACGAGGTCAACGATTACGACAACTCCTTCGCCATCCTGCTGCTCAGCGTCATCGCCATGGTGGTCATCGCGGCCATGCTGGCTGCGGCGATGGGGGTGGTGATGTCCAATTTCCACCTGCAGCAGATCCGCGCCGCAGGCAAAAAGACCAATAACTTCGTACAGGACATCCATATGTTCCTGAACGAAAAGTTCTATGTCACCCTGCTGACCCTGCCGGTGCTGGGCGTGGTGGTGTTCACCATCGTGCCTCTGTTCATCCTGATCGCAGTGGCCTTCACCAATTACGACCAGCAGCATATGCCGCCCAACGCCCTGTTCACCTGGGTGGGACTGACCAATTTCTTCACCCTGTTCGGAGGCGGGCAGTCTCTTTCGCTGACCTTCGGCTACGCTTTCGGCAAGATCCTGGTCTGGACTCTGGTATGGGCCTTCTTCGCCACCTTCACCACCTTTTTCGGCGGCGTCTTTCTGGCGATGCTCATCAATGACAAAAAGACCAAGTTCCCCAAGCTGTGGCGGACGCTGTTCATGGTCACCATCGCGGTGCCGCAGTTCGTCACGCTGCTGCTGGTGCGCAACTTCTTCAGCGACAACGGCATCTTCAACACCATGATGTCCAACATCGGGGTGACCGACTTTTTGCACACCATCGGCATCCTCAGCCCCGGCATGGACCACATCCCCTTCCTGACCGAGGCTTCCTGGGCCAAAGTGATGATCATCCTCATCAATATCTGGGTGGGCGTGCCGTACCAGATGCTGATCGCCACCGGCGTTTTGATGAACATCCCCAGCGATATGCTGGAGGCTGCCCGCATCGACGGCGCAAGCCCCTGGCAGCAGTTCATCCACATCAAGATGCCCTACCTGCTCAGCGTGCAGGGGCCGGCCCTCGTCACCGACTTTGTCAAGAACGTCAACAACTTCAACGTCATCTACCTGCTGACCCAGGACGTCTACGTCACCACCGACCAGGCGATGGCCTCGTCCAGCGCCAAAGAGGTCGATCTGCTGGTCACCTGGCTGTTCCGTCTGACGCAGGAGCAGTACAACTACAAGATGGCTGCGGTCATCGGCATCATGGTGTTCATTGTCTGCGCGGTGTTCACGGTGGTGTGCTTCCGGTTCATCAATAAGAAGGAGGCGGCTTTCTCATGACGCAGGCAAGTACAATGGATACCCAAAAGCAGCTG
This sequence comes from Faecalibacterium sp. An58, assembly GCF_002161515.1. Lineage (NCBI taxonomy): Bacteria > Bacillati > Bacillota > Clostridia > Eubacteriales > Oscillospiraceae > Faecalibacterium > Faecalibacterium sp. An58. The sequence continues at coordinate 43,895 of NZ_NFHX01000012.1, read as the reverse complement.
CGGATGGGACGCATCCGGCGCGGCGTGGACGGCGCGGTCCGCCATCTGGTGCTGATCGGCCTTTCGGTGGTGTGGCTGGTGCCTATCCTCTGGCTGCTGGTCACCAGCCTGTCCACCTACGCGGGCATCAATTTCCGCACCTTCTTCCCCGATCACTACACCTTCCAGAACTACATCGACATCCTGTTCCACTCTGACTCGGTGGCGCAGTTCCCCCGGTGGTTCATGAACACCTTTGTGGTGGCCTGTTTCAACTGCGTGATCTCCACCGCCTTTGTGGTGATGGTAGCCTACGCCATGAGCTGCTGCAAGTTCAAGAGCCGCCGCCTGCTGCAAAACCTGTCGGTGACGGTCAACCTGTTCCCCGGCGTGCTGGCCATGATCGCAGTTTATTTCGTCCTGCGCTACCTCAACCTGACCAACTCCTACGCCGGCCTGATCATGGTCTATGCCGGCTCGTCCGGCCTTGGGTACCTAATCTGCAAGGGCTTCTTTGACACTGTACCGGTCTCCCTGCGGGAGGCCGCCAAGCTGGACGGCGCATCGGAAGCGCAGACCTTCTTCCATGTCGTCCTGCCCATGTCCAAGCCCATCCTGGTCTACACCGTCATCAACTCCTTCATGACCCCCTGGACCGACTTCGTGATGGCCAAGATGATCCTGAACTCGGGCATCAGCGCCGACTGGACCGTCTCGATTGGCCTGTACAACATGCTCTCGCGCACGCTGGTCAACGATTACTTTGCCTTGTTCTGTGCAGGCAGCGTGCTGGTCTCCATCCCCATCTCGGTGCTGTTCATCATCATGCAGAAGTTCTACGTTGCAGGAATCACCTCCGGCGCAGACAAAGGTTAAACCTTCTTCTTTCTTCTTCATCTCCCCACACGCCAAAGCCCCGGGCCGCCTGCAACAAGGCTGCCCAGGGCTTACATTTTGGGGATAAGTTTTTGTACTTCCCCGACAAAAAGTAACGTCAATCATTGTTATCTCGCCCAGAATTTCAAGTTCTCACTTGACGCCCCGCTTTGTTCATGGTATCCTCTATCCCACACCAGCTGCTTTAGTACGCTAAACAGCCGTCCCGCAGCCACACCGAACCATTTTGCCGCCGTTCACCTACGACAAAATCCTTTGGTCCCCTGCGGGGCGGCTTTCTTATATTTCGAGAGAATTTGCAGCCGGGCGACCGGCCTGCAATTCTTCATACCCGCACTTTGAAAACTGCATGAGCCGCCTGGATCTGGATACCGTGCCATGACCCCGCGCAAAACGCGGGCGAGCCGGATAACGCCGCTGCAACACAGGGGCAGGAACGCAGATTCGGTGCAAGCGGTGACCACAAGTAAGAGGACACTTTTCTATTGGCACCCGCACTCCCCGTTTTAAAAATTGAAATCCAGTTTGAAATCTGTATTTTCATTTTAGACGGAAAAAGCGATAAGCAAGTATCGACCTGTGGCCACAATTTCAAAAATTGAAATTGCGTCTCACTGACCGGTCGTACTTGTTGGGGAGTGCCTTCCCCAAACCCTGCTTTTGTTTTGAACCGTTTGCACTTGTTCGCTCTATGCTCCGCGCGGCTTTTTCACAGCGCCGCCCAAAGGATTGGAGGCTGATACTCACCAAGAACATCGTAAATACTATTCCGATTACTCACAACGACAATCCGAACAACCGCACTCACATCATCAAATTTCGCGTGACCGAAAAAAAAAAACTCACCCTCGAACTCTGCTGCAAACGGCTCAACATTAGCATGTCAACCCTCATTCGTCAATCTCTGCTGGGGAAGCCTGTCCAACACACTGTTCTTGTTGCTGGCGGTGGAGAGGATGCCCTGAACATTCTCTCTGCCCTGCTGGGACAATGCGGCAAAATTGGCAGTAATCTGAACCAACTGGCCCGGCACTTCAACACCGGCGGCCGGGATACAGAGCAGCTTCGAGCTCAGTTTTTGACGGAGCTGTCTGCCCTCACTTCCTTTCGGCTGGACGCCGAGAAAGCGATCGGAGAACTGTATGGCAACCATCAAGCATACAAGCTCGAAGAACTCTGACCTCTCGGCGGCGGAACGCTACCTCACCTTCCAGCACAACGAGTACACCGGCCTGCCCAGTTGGGACGAGCACGGCCAGCCCAAACTCCGCGAAAATTATCTGCTGGATACGTTGGAATGTGGAGAGAACACCTTCGCCATGGCCTGCCTGTTGGCGAACCGGAAGTATGGCAAGAACGCACAAGCTGGTGATGTAAAGACCCACCATTATATCATCAGCTTTGACCCGCGGGATGCGACCGACAACGGCCTGACCCTGGAAAAGGCGCAAACCCTGGGCCTGCAATTCTGCAAGGAAAACTTTCCTGGTCATCCGGCCATTGTCTGCGCCCACCCGGACGGCCACAATGGAGCTGGAAATATCCACGTTCACATTGTCATTAGCAGCCTACGAATTCGTGAAGTCGAACGCCGGCCCCATATGGAAAAACCCTGCGACTGGCAGGAGGGCTGCAAACACCGCTGTACGTCGGCCATGCTGCGGCATCTCCGTGCCGAAGTCATGGAGCTTTGCCAAAGCGCTGGTCTCTATCAAATCGACCTGCTGAAAGGTTCCGGCGACCGCATCACCGAACGGGAGTATTGGGCGCAGCGTCGCGGCCAACGCCGCCTCGACTACGCCAACGCCAAGGACGCTGCTTCCGGCCTGCCCATCCGGCAAACCAAATACGAGACCGAGAAAGCCGTCCTGCGCAAAAACATCCGTTCCGTTCTGCGAAAGGCGACCAGTTTGGAGGACTTCTCCGCTCAGCTCTTGCAGGAGCATGGCATTGCTCTCACTGAGAGCCGCGGCCGGTTTAGTTACCGCACCGCTGATCGGATAAAACCTATCACCTCCCGCAAGCTGGGCGACGATTTTTCCAAAGAACGGGTGCTTGCCATCCTCGCCGAAAATGCCGAGCACCAGAAAACCGCCGCTCTCCACCGCACTGACCCGACTCCCGATAAGGTCAGCCGCCTGATTGACATTCAGGCCAAGCTGGCCTCGGGCAAGGGCGCAGGTTACGAGCGCTGGGCCAAGGTGTTCAACCTCAAGCAACTGTCAAAGTCGGTGGCGCTTTTGTCCGAATATGGAGTGCACACCGAAGCGGAATTGGCGAATCAAATCAGCCGGTTCAAGACGGAATCTTCCGAATCGCTTGCGGTGGTCAAAGACTTGGAAAATCGCATCGGCGAAAACCGGGAACGGAGCCGCCACGTTTCGGCCTATCTCCAAAACCGGAAGTTTGCCCAGCAGGTCAAAACGGCGAAGAAGTCGGAAGCGTTTCGGGAACTGCACCGCGCCGAATTGACAGCTTACCAGGCAGCAGCCGCCTATTTCAAGGCCCACAACATCCAAAAACTGCCCAGCCTGAAACAGCTGAAAGCCGAGCGTGAAGAATTGATTTCTGAAAAGGCCCAGTTCTACCAAAAGTACCGCGAAACGCGCAAAGCCTGGCTGGACCTTTCCACCGCACAGCAAAATCTGGAGGCCCTGCACCGCGCAGAGGGCCGCCGCGAGATGACGAGAGGAGGGTTGCATGAGCTGGACAAATGAGGATGTCCGCGATGAAATCTATGAGCAGGATGAGGAGGAAGACGAAGGTCCATCCTGGGTGGATGACAAAGGCAAAATTTTGGAGGCCGCCTTCTGCGAGTACTTCCTCGCAAAGCATCCCCTGATGTGCCTGAAACAGACCTTATTTGACCTGGACGGCGAAGTGGACGAGGATAAGCTCATCTACGAGATTCACCAGGAGATACGCTATCACGCCCGCAATGATGTTGCCAAAAAGGTCAAGCGTTTGGTGGAGGCCCTCAAGATCGAGGCATACCGCGAGGAGTGGAAGCCGCAGCTCGACCGTATCCACCTCAAAAACGGCACCTATTATTTGGGCGAGCGTGGTTTTGTTTCGGACAAGGAACTCTGCCTGAACCGGCTCCCGGTCGAATACCAGGCGGATGCCACACCTCCCGTGCAATGGCTGAAATTTCTGGACGAGCTGCTGATTTCCGAGGATATTTTGACTTTGCAGGAATATATCGGCTACCTTCTCATCCCTTCTACCAAGGCGCAGAAGATGCTGATCTTGACCGGCAAGGGCGGCGAGGGCAAGTCCCGAATTGGGCTGCTTTTGAAGAAACTGCTCGGGCCTGCCGCCCACATGGAGGCCGTCCTTCGGCTGGAAACCAACCGCTTCGCCAGCGCCAATCTGGAACACAAGCTGGTGATGATCGATGACGACCTGAACATGACCGCCCTCCCCGAGACACGGAACATCAAGTCCATCGTCACGGCCGAGGACCGCATCTGCGTGGAACGCAAGGGCAAACAGGCCACCCAGGGCTTGCTCTATGCCCGGCTGCTCTGCTTCGGCAACGGCAATCTGGTTGCAGCCCACGACACCAGCGATGGTTTCTGGCGGCGGCAGATTTTGATCTCGGTCAAGGACAAGCCGGAAGGCCGGGCCGATGACCCTTACCTGATCGACAAGCTGTTAGAGGAACTGTCCGGCATCCTGCTCTGGGCGCTGGAGGGGCTGAAACGGCTGCTGGCGAATCAGTACCGCTTCACCCTCAGCGAACGTGCCAAACAGAGCCTTGCCGCCGCTATGGAGGACGGCTGCCACCTCGACCAGTTCATGCAGGCTAGTTCGTATGTCCGCTTTGACCCGGAGAAGTCGGCCAGGTCTACCTACCTGTTCCGTGCCTACAACAAGTGGTGCGCCGACAACCTGGAAAAGCCGACGACACAAAAGAAGTTCAGTCAGTATCTTTTCAAGAACGCGGACCGGTATGGTATCCGCTTTTCCAAGCACATCGAGGGCGGCTACCGGGGCTATCGGGGCGTGTATGTCCGCCCTGATTGCGCCCTCGAATAAAATTGGGGCGGGAAGTGAAAATTTCCCGCCCCACGCGCCCTCTCGCCCACATCAGCAAAAAATAAATCGTATTGTCGTTTTATTTCTTTCGCTTCGTTTTTTTCAAAAACCGCCCCGCCTGCCCATGAACCCGCCCGAGAGGGCGCGTTTGGGGCGGGAGGGCGGCTGGGGCGCGTATTTCTGTATTCCGCACAGAAAAAATTTAGAGGCCGGCTCTGGAGCAAAGCAGGGCCGGCCTCCCTCATTCCACACTTGGGGCTTTGCAGGCTGATTACCCCCATGAGCCAGGCAGTGGACCGGAACAGGAGGTGGACTTGAACAAAAAGAAAAAAGTCGTCAATACTTCGATCTATCCTGATGAGGTCATCGAGCGTCTGGCCCGGTGCTTCTACCCTGCCATTCTGGAATGTTTCAACAGCGAGGAAGGCCAGCGGGCCTTCGCCGCCTGGCAGGCAAAGCATGCCGGACTCACAGCCAAAGAAAAACAGGACGTTCCCGCTGGGGAACGCCCTGCTTTACATACGGACCGCAAACGACTTTTTTCAGACAAGGCGCACCTTTCGGGGTGCGCCTTTCTTTTGTCCTCCGGTTCAAGCCGTCACTGCCTGCCCCGCCCGGCCTTCTGGTACAGTTTCGGACAGGGGACAGCCCCCTGATTCAGCTCACCGAAGAAAATGAAAAATCCGAACCCTTCTCCTATTGGAAAAAGGTTCGGATTTTGTGCTTGTGGTGCGGATAAGAGGACTTGAACCTCCACCGAGTTGCCCCGATTAGAACCTGAATCTAACGCGTCTGCCAATTCCGCCATATCCGCTCATCTTTGGTTTTGTGTCCCGCTGTCTGGCTGGGACGTGTGTTATTATACCACACTGGCGCGGATTGTCAAGCACTTTTTTCAGATTCTTTTTGCTCTCCTTGGGGACGCGGGGTCAGCGGTCTTCGGGGGGCAGGTCGTCCAGGCTCCCCTTGCCCGGTTCGGCGCCGGTCCAGCCCAGGCGTTCTGCATCGGGGCTGGCGTCGCCCTCCCGCACAGCGGTGTCATAGGCCGGGGTGCCGCTGTAAGCGCTGGGCGGGCCCAGCTCCAGCCAGAACTGCTCCGCCTCGGGCATTTGCAGGTCCTTGGCCTGCGGCTCGGGGACCGGGGCGTGCTTTGTATCCTTTTGTGCTCGTTTCATCTGACCGTCCTCCTTGGTTGGATGTGCTGCGGACTGTATACAGTCTGGCCCCAGGGCCTATACTTTATGCACCATCTGTCAAAGGAGGCTGTCCCTATGGAGACCAAAGGCTGGAAAAGTTTCTGGACCGCCCTGTGGGTGACCCTGCTGGTCCTGCTGCCCCTGGTGGCGGGCACGCTGGTGCTGGCCCAGCGCCAGGCGCTGCAGCGGGTGCGGGCATCCGAGAGCCAGAGCGGGGTGCCGGTGCGCCTGCCCCGGGAAGAAAACCACCTGACCCTGCTGGCCTGTGTAGCCGGAGAGGACCCGGCTTTTGTACTGCTGTACCTGAACGCCGACCAAAACTGCATCCACCTGCTGGCCCTGCCCAGCCAGCTGGCAGTGCCTTTCAGCGATGGGGAAGCCACCCTGGCCCAGTGCTACCAGGCCGCAGGCCCCGCACGCTGTCTGCAGGGTCTGGGGCAGGTGCTCAGTCTGCCCGAGGACGCCCATTATCTGGCGGCCACTCCCGAGACCCTGGCGGAGCTGTGCGGCGGCTATGGCAGCTTGCGGGTGGGCTTTTCGGGGGCGCTCACCCCCAGCCAGCTGGAACAGACCGGCCAGAGCGGGGTGAGCGACTGGACCGTCTCCTCTGCCCACGCTTTCCTGGCCGGGCTGGAGGGCGCTTTGCCTCCCGGCACGGTGGCCGCCGCCAGGGCTGCTGTATGGGACGCCTTTTTCCGGCAGAATCTCGATGCCCTGCCCGCCGCTCTGCCCCAGGCCCTGCGGGACGCCAGCGGCTCCCTGCTCACCGATCTGACGGCCGGGGATCTGCTGACTTTGGAGGACACCCTGGAACTTTTGGCCAACGGCGGGGCCGTCGTGGAAAGCGGGGTCCTGCCGGGACAGTACCGCCCGGGCACCGGCTTTTACGCCCTGGACGAGGAGGCGCAGGCCGCGCTGATGGCTTTCTTCAATGTGGAAGCCAGCTCGGGGCAGAGGGAGTCCTCCAGCGCACCGTACCCCAGCACCAGCGTGCCCGAAGGGCAGCGGGCCGGGGACGCCATCGAGTAACCGCTCAGGGCGGCCAGGCGGATGCCTGCCTGCCGGGCCGCCCGGACCAGCTCCTGGTCTGAGGGCACCGGCCCTGCCAAATGGAGCAGCAGATGCAGGCCGGTATGCAGCCCGGACAACCGGGCCTTTGGGCCGAAAGCCTCCGTCAGTGCGCCGGCAAGGGCATTGCGCCGGGCCTTGTAGGTCATACGGCTGCGGGCCAGATGGCGGGTAAAATACCCTTCCTGGATGAAGCGGGCCAGGGTCTGCTGCTCGAACCGGCCCACCGTGGCAGAATAGAGGCTGTACCTCTCCTGCCAGGCGGGCAGCAGGCTGCGCGGCAGCACCATATAGGCGATGCGGATGCCAGGGGCCAGGCTGCGGGCCACCGTGGACAGATAGATCACCGGACCGTCTCCCCCGGCCATCCCCTGCAGGCTGGGCAGAGGCCGGGTATCGAAACGGAACTCGGAATCATAGTCGTCCTCGATGATATACCGGCCGGGGGCGGCGGCCGCCCAGCCCAACAGTTCGGCCCTGCGGGGGGCGGGCATGGTCACACCGGTGGGGAACTGGTGGCTGGGGGTGACATAGCACACCGCCGCATCCGAGGCGGCCAGGTCCGCCACCGACAGTCCCCCTTCGTCCACCGGGATCAGCCGGCAGGGCCGGCCGCTGTTTTCCAGCACCTGCCTGGCCCGGGGGTAGCCCGGGTCCTCCACCGCCGCAGGTCCCGGCAGCAGAGGGGCCAGCAGGCTGAGCAGGTATTCGATGCCCGCCCCCACCACGATCTGGCCGAAGGTACAGCGCACCCCGCGGTACTCCTCCAGATAGCCCGCCAGGGCCTGCCGCAGCTGGATATCCCCTCGGGGGTCGCCCCGGGCCAGCAGCTGTGGGCTGGTATAAAGCAATTCCTTCTGGAGCCGCGCCCAGGTGCGGAACGGGAACAGCCCGGTATCCACTCCGCCGGTGGACAGGTCGTACTGCACCGGCGGGCCGGCGGGCGCAGCCGCAGGCGCCGGGGCTGCCGGCAGCTCGGGACGGCCCGGCAGGGCGGGATATTCCTGCACATAAAAGCCACTGCGGGCCCTGCTGGCCAGATACCCTTCGGCGGCCAGCATCTGATAGGCCCCGTCCACCGTGTTCACCGACACGCCCAGCGCCTCGGCCAGGCTGCGCTTGCCCGGCATCCGGGTCCCCGCGGGCAGAGCCCCTGAGCGGATCTCCCCTGCCAGGCTGCGGTAGAGCTGCTGGTACAAAGGCACCCGGGAAGCCGGGTCCAGAGCTGCAGTCAAATGGAGCATAACAGGCGCCTCCTCTCAACTGATACCATAAAAAAGTTGTATTCTGGGTATTTTCATGGAGCCAGTTTTGGCTATAATAGGAGCATACCCGCCGGGGACCCAAAAGTCAAGCCCCCACGGGAATCTGTTGTTTGGAGGGATCGCCATGTCATCCACCGCCATGTGGCTGCTGCTGGCCGTCGTGGTCATCGGCATCTTGTTTGTCAGCGTGCTGTACAAGCGCACCTTTACCCCCCATGAGCTGGCCCTGACCGGCGTCATGGCTGCGCTGAGCTTTGTCGCCTACCTGTTTTTCCGCGTGCCCTTTTATGGGGGGTCCTCCTTCCATCTGGGCAACACCTTCACCGCCCTGGCGGCTCTGCTGCTGGACGGTGTGTCCGGCGGGCTGTCGGGGGCCATCGGCCTGGCCCTGGCCGACGTACTGGCCGGCGACCCGGGCTATGCGGTCACCACCTTTGTGCTCAAGTTCATCATCGGGGTGGTGTGCGGCTTCACTGCCCACCGTCTTTGCCGCATCGATGCCGCCGCGCCGGGGCGCAGCCTGCCCTATCTGGCCCGGGTGACGGTGTCGGCCGGGTCGGGTCTGCTGGTCAATGTGTTCACCGACCCCCTGCTGGGCTATTTCCGCAACGTGTACATCTTCGGGCAGGATTACTCGGCAGCCCAGGTGCTGGCCTCGGTGGCGGGAGGCGTCACCCTGGTGAACAGCCTGGTATCCACCCTCTGTGCGGTGCTGCTGTACCTGGCCGTCCGGCCCGCTCTGGACCGGGCCGGGCTGCTGCCCAAACCCCAGGACCGCAGCCTGAAGCAGGTTCACAGGGCATAACACAGCCGTTTTCCGCATATACATCCAGGAGCTGCGCCGCCAGGCGCCGCTCCTTTTTCTGTTGTGCGGGGAGGTGTGGCCTATGCTGGAAGAACTGAACCGGGTGCTGTGGGGCCCGCTGGGGGTGGGCCTGCTGGGGGCCGCCGGCCTGTGGCTGACGGTGCGCACCGGCTGGTTCCAGCTGCGGCAGGCCCGGCTGTGGCTGGGCCAGACCCTGGGCGCCCTGCTGGCGGGCAGTCCCGAGCTGGACCGTCAGGGCGGGGACAGCATTTCTCCCCTGCAAAGTCTGTGCACCGCCCTGGGGGCCACCATCGGGGCCGGCAGCGTGCTGGGCGTGGGAGCGGCCATTGCCAGCGGCGGGCCGGGGGCGGTGTTCTGGATGTGGGTGATGGCCCTGTTCGGGATGATGACCGCCTACGCCGAAAACCTACTGGGACTGGCCTACCGCCGCCGGCAGGGCGGCATGTGGCAGGGCGGGCCCATGTATTATTTGTCGGAAGGGCTGGGCGCAAGGCCTGGCTGCAAGGCTCTGGGCCGGGCTCTGGCCGGGCTGTTCGCGGGCCTGTGCGTGCTGGCCTCCCTGGGCATGGGGAATCTGAGCCAGGTCAACGCCATGGCCGCAGCCCTGCAGGGGGCCTTTGGCACGCCGCCCCCGCTGACAGGGGCCGTGGTGGCCCTGGCCACCGGGGTGCTGCTGTGGCGCGGCCTGAAAGGGGTGGCGGCCGCCGCCGGGCGTCTGGTCCCGCTGATGGCGGCCTTCTATCTGGCGGGGGCCCTGCTGGTGGTGGGACTGCACGCCGCGCGGCTGCCGGCGGCGCTGGAAGCCATCGTCCGGGGCGCTTTCGGGCTGCGGGCCGCCGGGGGCGGCCTTATGGGTTACGGCGTCTGGACGGCGGTGCGCTGGGGCTTTGCACGGGGGTGTTTTTCCAGCGAGGCGGGACTTGGCTCCTCAGCCATCGCCAGCGGCTCGGCCTCCACCCCCGAGCCGGTGCAGCAGGGGATGTGGGGGATGTTCCAGGTGTTCGTATCCACCTTTGTGGTGTGCACCCTCACCGCCCTGGCCATCCTGACGGCCGGTCTGGTGGACCTGGACACCGGGCGGGTGGCGTTCTCCGCGCCGGTGGAACAGCTGGCCGGGGCGGCTTTCGCTTCCGCCTTCGGACCGCTGGGCCCGGTGTTTTTGGGCGTCACCGTGGCCCTGTTCGCCTGGTCCTCCATTTTGGGGTGGAGCCAGTACGGTGCGGCCTGCTGGACCTATCTGCTGGGGCCGGACAGCCTCTGGATTTACAAGCTGGTGTTCCTGGCCCTGACCGCCGCCGGAGCCTGCGCCGACTTCACTCTGGCTCTGGCCCTGGCCGACGCGGTGAACGGCCTGATGATGCTGCCCAACCTGGCGGGGCTGTTCGCCCTCTCGGGGGAGGTGGCCAGGCGCACCCGGCTCTATCTGGAAGAAAAGCGCACCGCCCCATGACGCAAAAACCGCCTCTCTTTCGGACGGTCCCGAAAAGGAGGCGGGATGTTATGGATTTAGACTTTGTCGATGGTGATGCTCCAGGTGCTGCCCAGGGCCTCGTCGGGCTCCAGCACCTCGTGCCGGCCCTCCTCGTTGACGCTGTTGGCCCAGCCGTTCCAGGGTTCCATGCAGACAAAGCTCTCGGCATCCTGCTGCCACAGCACGCCGTTGGTGAAGCTCTCGTCGGCATCCACCGTCACCTTGTGGCCGTTGCCCTTGTCGGTGAAGGACATGGGGAACTGCACCCCCGTCAGCAGCCGGATGCTGTCGGCGGCGCCCTCTTTGCGGGTGAGGGTGATGGTCTCGGGTGCGGCGGGCTGTTCGCCCTTGGCGTTTTCCGAGCAGGTGGCGCAGTGGATGTCAAACGCCACATTCTCCAGTTTGCTGGCCATGAAATAGGGATGATAGCCAAAGCTGAAGGGCATGGGCTTATCCCCGTCGTTGATGACGGTCAGGTCGATGGTGGCGGTCCTGCCCTGCAGGTTGTAGGTCACCAGCAGGGTAAAGTCGAAGGGATACAGGAACTTGGTCAAAGGCGAGGACTGCAGCATCAGGGTGACCCCGTCGGGTCCCACGCTGTCCACCTGCCAGGCGCACAGATCGGCCAGGCCATGGGTCTCCATGGGATAGGCCTTGCCCTCAAAGATGTGGACGCCCCCGTCGGGGTTGGAGCAGCTGGGGAACAGGATGGGCACACCAAAGCGGGGGCGGTTGCACTCGCTGAAGTTGGGGCGGCGCACCCAGATGTACTCCTCCCCGTTCAGGGCAAAGCCGGTGATCATCCCTCCGCGCTCGGGGGTGATGACCAGCTCGGTGCCTGCGGCGGGGTCGGTGATGACGTACTGCTCATAGCAGGCATCGCCTTCGGTGACATAACGGGTGGTGATCTGATTCATAGCGTATACCTCCTGTAAGATGGGGCGGGGCCGGCCCGTCCGGTTTTGCCTCTATTGTACCAGATTTTTCAAAAAAGGGCCATGCCTTTTGGCACGGCCCTTCTCTTTTTTCCGCTTTTACAGCACCACGCCGTCCTTGAAGATGGAGATATCCCGGAAGCCGTTGATCTCTGCCTTGGTCTGTTTGCCGCTGGCGGTGTCGATCACCAGCTGCAGCAGGTCCTGGGCGGTCTGGTCGATGGTCTTTTTGCCGTCGGCGATGACGCCTGCGTTGAAGTCGATCCAGCCGGGCTTCTTTTCCGCCAGGGGGGTGTTGGTGGAGATCTTCAACGTGGGGGCCGGCGCCGAGAAGGGGGTCCCCCGTCCGGTGGAGAACAGGATCATATGGGCCCCTGCCGCCGTCATGGCGGTGGCGGACACCAGGTCGTTGCCGGGTCCGTAGAGCATATTCAGGCCCTTGGTCACCACCGGGTCGCCGTAGTCGATCACGTCCATGATGGGGGCGGTGCCGCCCTTCTGCACGCAGCCGCAGCTCTTGTCCTCCAGGGTGGTGATACCGCCCTGCTTGTTGCCCGGGGAGGGGTTGTCATACACCACCTCGTTGTGGCTGATGAAGTAGTGCTTGAAGCCGTTCAGCATATGCTCGGCCTTCTCGAACACCTTGCGGTCGATGCAGCGGTTCATCAAGAAGCCCTCGGCGCCGAACATTTCGGGCACCTCGGTCAGGACGGTGGAGCCGCCCCGCTGGCCCAGCATATCCGAAAAGCGGCCGATGGTGGGGTTGGCGGTGATACCGGACAGCCCGTCCGAGCCGCCGCACTTCATGCCCACCACCAGCTCGGACACCGGGATGGGCTGACGCTCAAACTGACGGGCGTAATCGGCCAGCTCCTCCAGCAGCTTGCGGGCGGCGGCGAACTCGTCCTCCACGTCCTGGCAGACCAGGAACTTGACCCGGTCGGGGTCGTAGGGGCCCAGCTCCTCCTTGAACTGGTCGGGCTGGATGTTCTCGCAGCCCAGGTGCAGCACCAGCACGCCGGCGGCGTTGGGGTGGCGCACCAGCGCGGCCAGCAGCTTGCGGGTCTGGGCATGGTCATGGCCGGTCTGGCTGCACCCAAAAGGATGGGGGAAGGTGTACAGGCCTTCGATGCTGCCGGTCACCAGGTCCTGGTTGTCCTGCACCATCTTTTTGGCGTTCTCGTTGACACAGCCCACCACCGGGATGATCCAGATCTCGTTGCGGATGGCTGCGCGGCCGTCCTTGCGGCGGAAGCCCATGAAGGTCTCGGGCTCCACCCTGGGCAGGGGGGCCAGATCGGGGGCGGGATCGTAGCTGTACTCCACCTCTCCCGAAAGGTTGGTCTTGACGTTGTGGGTGTGCATCCAGCGGCCGGGCTGGGCGTCCTCGGTGGCGTGTCCGATGGCAAAGCCGTACTTGACCACGTTCTCCCCTGCCCGGATGGGCCGCACCGCCATCTTATGGCCCTGGGGGATGTCCTCCAGCGCCGTCACCGACAGTCCGTCGGTCTGGACCAGTTCCCCCTTGGCGATGGGGTGCAGCGCCACCACCACGTTGTCGATGGGGCTGATGTGAATAGCCTGCGCCATAGTGTTCTCCTTTGCAAAGAAAAGGCCGGCGGGGCGCACGGGAACGGCCCCCGCCGGCAACGGTTCTGTTGATGCAGTCAGCGCCTTACAGGCAGCTCTTGTAGGCGGCTTCGGCGCCCTGGGTGCGGATCAGCTCCAGGTCGGCCAGCACAGCCTGCTCCACGCCGGGGATGGCGCTGAGATCCTGGTCCCACATCTGGGTGTTGCTCAGCACAGCCTTGACCAGCTGGGCGGCGGTGTCATCCTTGTGGGCATAGTAGAAGTCCAGCGCCCATGCGTCGTCCTGGATCTTGTAGGTGTTGCCCTTGGGGCGCTTGCAGATCAGGCCGTCGGCAGCGCGCTCCTGGATGTCATTGGAGTAGAAAGCGATATAGGCCGCCAGGCTCATGGTCAGGCACTTGGGCAGCGCGCCGGTCTCCTTGATATACTCCAGGAAGGAGGGCATATTGCGGGCCTTCCACTTGGAGGTGGAGTTCAGGGAAATGCTCATCAGCTCGTGGTTGATGAAGGGGTTGTTGAAGCGGTCCTGCACGGCGGCGGCAAACTCCTTCAGGTCGTTCTTGTCCAGCGGCAGCGTGGGGATGACTTCCTCATACAGCATCTTGTTCATGAACTCGCGGATGGTATCGTTGTGCATGCAGTCCCGCACGATGTCATAGCCCGCCAGGTATGCGCCCAGCACAAAGCCGGTATGGGCGCCGTTCAGGATGCGCACCTTGCGCTTCTTGTAGGGGGTGACGTCGGGCACCACCATCACGTTGACGCCGGCCTTCTTGAACGGCAGCTTGTCCTCCAGCCAGGCCGGGCCTTCGATGACCCACACGCCGAACACTTCGCCCACGTCCAGCACCTGGTCGTGGTAGCCGTTGGCCTCCTCCAGGGCGGCCAGCTCCTGGGGATCGCGGATGCGGCCGGGCACGATGCGGTCCACCAGAGTGGAGCAGAAGGTGTTGGCGGTGTTCATCCAGTCGATAAAGCCCTGCTCCAGGCCCCAGTCGGCGGCATAGCTGTTGCAGCACTTCTGCAGTTCCTTGCCGTTGTTGTCGATCAGCTCGCAGGACAGGATCACCAGGCCCTTGTCCGCCGCGCCGTCAAACGCCTTGTAGCGCTCGTACAGCACCCGGGTCAGCTTGGCCGGGAAGCTGTTGGGGGGCACCTGGTCAAACGCGCTGTCCCCTTTTGTATAGGCGATGCCCGCCTCGGTGGTGTTGGAGGCAATGATCTCCAATGCGGGGCTGGCCGCCAGGGCCAGCACCTCGTCCCACTTGCCTTCGCTGTAAGGGCACACGCAGTTGGCCACGCAGGAGATCACCCGCTTGTCATCCACCTTCTGGCCCTTGTCGCTGCCCCGCAGATACAAGGTGTACAGGCCCTCCTGGGCGTTGATCCAGTCTGCCATCTGGGGGAAATTGCCGATGGGCTGCACCAGGCTGACCTTGCCGTTCCAGCCCGCCTTCTCGTTGGCGATATCAAAGAAGTAGTCCACAAACGCCCGCAGGAAGTTGCCTTCGCCAAACTGCATCACCTTGACGGGGGCGTCCTTCAGCACATACCCCTTGTAGCCGGACTGCTCCAGCACCTTATAATTCAACGTTTCCATCTCAAGATCTCCTTTTACAACGTACTCTAGCCAGCGCCGGCAGGCCGGTTTGCCGCCGGGGTTCCTTGTTTCATTTTAAGCTCTTGTATACAAATAAGTCAAGCCCTTTCTTGCAGATTTTCCGTTGAAAACAGGCCCTATTCACAAATTCCGGCGGTTTACACAATCAATTCTAGGAAATTTCGGCAATTTTTCAGTTGTATACAATCCCCTTTTTAAGGTATACTATACATAAGTGAGATTCTGTCCATATGCTCTGCGGACAGAGGCACACCCGAAACACGCGCTGCAAACAAGCGGAGAAAAGGAGTATCCAACCATGAAAGCATTTATGGATAAAGACTTCATGCTTCAGTCGCCCACGGCCCAGCACCTGTACCACGATTACGCGGCCGGGATGCCCATCTGCGACTATCACTGCCATATCCCGCCCCGTGAGATCTACGAGAACCGCAAGTTCGAAAACATCACCCAGGTATGGCTGGGCGGCCGCAATCCCGACGGCAGCTATTTTGGCGACCACTACAAATGGCGCGTGATGCGCTCCAACGGTGTGCCCGAAGAATACATCACCGGGGACAAGCCCGACCGCGAGCGCTTCCAGAAGTTTGCCGAGGCCCTGCCCATGGCCATCGGCAACCCCATGTACCACTGGACCAACCTCGAACTGCACACCTTCTTTGGCTATGACGGCGTGCTGAACGGGGACACCGCCGAAGAAGTCTGGAACCTGTGCAACGACAAGCTGCAGAACGATCCCAAGCTGACCGTCCGCGGCCTGATCGAGCAGTCCAACGTGGCGTTCATCGGCACCACCGACGACCCCATCGACAGCCTGGAGTGGCACGAGAAGATCAAGAACGACCCCACCATCAAGTTCACGGTGGCTCCTTCCTTCCGTCCCGATAAAGCCATCAACATCAACAAGCCCGGCTTTGCGGAGTACATGGGCCAGCTGGCCAAGAGCGTGGGCAAGGAAAAACTGGCCTGCATCCACTGCGTCATGGACGCCCTGACCGAGCGGCTGGAGTTCTTTGTCAAGATGGGCTGCCGCGCTTCCGACCACGGCCTGGACTATGTGCCCTACCGTGAGGCCACCCTGGAGGAAGTGGACGCCATTTACAAGAAAGCCATGGCCGGCGAAGCCGTCACCACCGAGGAGGCCGAAAAGTACCAGACCGCCATCCTGATCCATCTGGGCCGCCTGTACCACAAGCACGGCGTGGCCATGCAGCTGCATTATTCCTGCCTGCGCGGCGTCAACCGCAAGATGAACGCTCTGCTGGGCCCCGACACCGGCTTTGACATGATCAACCAGAACACCTGCGGCGGCAACATCGCAGCCCTGCTCAGCGCCCTGAACGACACCGACGAGTGCCCCAAGACCATCATCTACAGCCTGAATCCCATCGACAACGAGCAGATCGGCACCATCTGCGGCTGCTTCCAGAACGATGAGATCCCCGGCAAGATCCAGGCCGGCTCTGCATGGTGGTTCTGCGACCAGAAGGTGGGCATGGAGAACCAGATGAAGTCCCTGGCCAACCTGGGCCTGCTGGGCAACTTCATCGGTATGCTGACCGACAGCCGCAGCTTCCTCAGCTACACCCGCCATGACTACTTCCGCCGCATCATGTGCAACCTGATCGGCCAGTGGGTCGAGGACGGCGAATATCCCGCTGACGAGAAGGCCCTGGAGAAGATCGTCAAGGGCATCTGCTTCGACAACGCCAAGCGGTACTTCGGCCTGTAAACCCCGCGCCTCAAGGTACTTATAAGCCCTTCCGCCCGTACCGGCGGGAGGGCTTTTATATAGCCCTCTTTCCCCTTTTGCAGCCAACTTTGACAAAGGATAAATAAAAAAGCGGGGGGCCCTTTGCAGCCTCCCCGCCTTTTGTCTCCCTTCCGATGCGCGCCCGGCAAAGGCGGGCCTTATTCCGCCAGCCTGATTTTCGGATCCTGGTACAGCGGATTCGCCGCGATTTCGGGCGCATCTCCCCAAAAGGCTTTTCCCGCTTCCCGATCGGCCTGCAGCCAGTACATAAACCAGGCTGTCACATAGCCATTCGCAGCATACAGCATTTCGCCATGCGGGGTATCCTTTCTTCGCAGCATGACTTTGCTGCCGCTCACATCGTTGTAGATTTCTTCCAGCTGCTCTCCCGTCACCACCCAGTCATCGCCGCCGCCTGCGCCGGAAAGCAGCAGGACAGGCGTATCGATCTGCGCGGCGTCATAGTCCCATTCCAGATCATGCGCCAGTTTTTTGTTGGTGGGAGACAGGCTTACAGCAGCCTTGTATAGATCTCCGTGCCTTTGCTCCGTGATGGCATTGAACACGCCGACGCCGCCCTGCGAGTGGCCAACAATGCCCACCTTTTCAAAATCCACCTTCTGATAGAATCTGTTTTCGTTCTCTCCGATCCTTTCGTTGTCGTTGAGTTTCTGCAAATGCCGGATGCACATCTCCGCACCAAAGCCATTCCAGTCATACGCTTCTTCCGTCCCTATCACGATAAAGCCCCACGAAGCAAAATGTTCCGGCACCGAAAGATACTTCGAAACCGGCGTCCCGCTGCCATTGCAGAGGACGATCACAGGGTATGTTCCATCCGTTGTCTCCAGGTCGGACGGATAGCAGATGGTGTACCTGGAAAATCCCTGCAGCGCGGGCTCCTGATAGACCGACACTTCATGGCCGCCTTTTCCCATATATTTTGCCTCAACAGGTCCGCCGGTCTCGGTTTTCTGCGTATAGTCGGCAGGCGCAGCGAGACGGCTCTCCAGCAGCTTGGGCACCGCAAGGCCGCCGGCCGTCAGGATCAAAGCAATGATACCGATCGTTTTCAGTGTTTTGTTCATGGGTCGTCGTTCTCCGTTTCCTGTTTCAAAAAGATTTGCTCCATCTTCTCCGGGCTGTCTTTCATCCCCTGCAGCACCCATTCATTTACCAGCCCGCACAGCGCACCGGACAGAAAGGCGGTTTGATAGGTATTTTTCCATTCGCCGGTCCGGCTCTGCTTTCCGCACCGGACGATATGCTCCATAAGCAGATGGGAA
Source organism: Faecalibacterium sp. An58 (assembly GCF_002161515.1). Taxonomy (NCBI): domain Bacteria; kingdom Bacillati; phylum Bacillota; class Clostridia; order Eubacteriales; family Oscillospiraceae; genus Faecalibacterium; species Faecalibacterium sp. An58. Next base: position 25,967 of record NZ_NFHX01000012.1, on the reverse strand, counting down.
AGGCCTGTGCGATAGAGCAGTTCGATCTCCTCCCTCATGTCCAGAAAATGCTGGAACATTTCCGAGATCACGTGCGGGTAGCGGTCCGGGCAGGCGATCAATCCATCCCACCACCGGGAAGTTCTTTCCTCCAGAAACTGGCGGATGATCTCCTCGATGCTTTGATAATTCCGGTAAAAGGAGTTGCGGCTGACGCCGGCTTCACGCACCAGGTCGGTCACAGTGATCTTATGATATGGTTTTCTTTTCATCAGACGGAACAGAGACTGCGTGATGCATTCGCAGACAAACGCATTGGTCGGGTGGGTCCTTTTCATTCCTTTGCCTCCTATCCTGCGGCTCCAGGACAAGTGTATCAAAGCACGCACCCAAGCGCAATATCCGAAGGCTCCACTGGTACAAAGCCGATGCAATTGCTCCAGCCGAATCAAAAAACGGGAAAGGGGCCCGTCCCTTTCCCGTTTTTCCGTTTCAGCCCATCGCCGCCGCAAAGCTTCCCTTACTTCCGCACAACGCGGCGGCGGCACATACCGGTCTTACCGCAGACGGGGCATTGCAGCCTGCGCCTGGTAAGGGTGTGATAGCCCTTCACATAATCCCGCAGGCTGGGGACGAACAGCGCCCCGCAGTCAGGGCACTCGTAGTAGCCCGCCCGGACATCCAGCACGGCGGCGGCGCCTATCCCGGCTACTGCTGTCGCCACCGCCAGTACCACCAGAGCCACCCGGACCGCCGCGGGCATCTGGATGTACGACGCCAGGGTCACCAGCGAGACCACTGCGATCACGGTGATCGTTCCACAGATGACCGTCAGGACCATATACTTTTTGTTTTCCTGATTTTCCTTCATGAGATCCATCATATTTTCCTCCGCTTTCTTTTGGTAATCTGCGGGCTGCACCTTCTCCCCCGACAACAGGTCATTGACGGTGATGTGCAGCGCCTGGCACAGGGGCAGCATCAAGGAGACTTCCGGCAGGCCCTTGCCGGTATCACATAGTTAAAGATATTGGTGTCATTCAATCAATCTTGCCGATAAAGCGGTAGAAGATTTCTACCTCCTGTTCCCTGCTTCCGTCCTCACCTTTGACCGCTTCATGGACAACGATTTTTTCAATCAGCGTATTCAAAAGTTCGGCGGTCAGTTCCGTTGGATTGACGCACTCTTTCATCAAGGCAATCCATTTTTCTGCGTCTGCGGCGTTCTGGCTTTCAGTGGTGATAGCGGATTGAAGCCGCTCAATCTTTTCGTCCAGTTCAGCCTGTTCGCTTTGGTACTTCCCGGACAGCATAGAGAAGTTGTATTCCGTGATACGCCCCGCCGCCCAGTCCTCATACATCCGGGCAAACAAAGTATCGACTTCGGCTTTTCGCTTCTCTGCCTTTTTCAGTTCTGCGGCCTGCTTCTTTCTTGCGGCGGCCTGTCCCTTATCAGTGGCATTTAACAGCCGCTTCAAGAGCCGTTCTTCATCATGTTGTACCAGTCCCGACCAGTATTGCAGACGGGAGAGGACATAGGCATAAAGCACATCATAACGGATATAGTGCATGGAGCATTGGCGTGTGCCCTGCCCGTACTTGCTACAATGATAATGGCCGTAAGGCTTGCTGTTCTGCCTGTTCTCCCCATAGGACAGCGACCAGCCGCAATCCGCACATTTTACCAATCCGGAAAAAATCTGCGTTGTACCATCCTTGCACTTCCTGCGGCGGTTTGCTATCTGCTCCTGTACCTGCCGGAAAACCTGCTCGCTGATAATCGGCTCCTGCGTGTTCTCCACCCGCACCCATTCACTTTGGGGCTTGCGTACCCTCCGCTTGTTCTTAAAGGAAATATTTGTTTCCCGGTAGTGGATGGTATGGCCGATATAGGTTTCATCTTTCATAATGCTCTTGACCTGCGCTATCGTCCATGCGTAGCTTTTTTCCTCCGGTGCACCCGCATAGATGTTTGCGAAAGTCCCGTCACGCTGGAAGTTGATAAATCCCGGCGTGGGAACCTTTTCCGCAATCAGTATTCTTGTGATACTGGCCGCCCCTCTGCCATGAATGGCAAGGTCAAAAATCTTCTCCACTATCCAGCGGGTTTCCTCGTCGATTATCAGCTTGTTTTTGATTTCCGGGTGTTTCCTGTACCCGATGGGAGCATAGGCGCCGATACGCTGTCCTGTGGCAAACTTCGCTTTGAAAGCGGCCTTTACCTTGCGGCTCGTATCTTTCGCAAACCACTCATTGAACAGGTTTTTGAACGGGACAAAATCGGAAAGCCCTTTTTCTGTGTCCTCATTCTCCGCAACGGCGATGTAGCGCACCCGTTTTTCCGGGAACAGAAATTCCAGATAGTAGTCCATCATCACATGTTCCCGCCCGAAACGGGAAAGGTCTTTCGTGACAATGCAGTTTACTTTTCCGGCTTCCATATCGTCCATCATGCGCTGAAAATCCGGGCGTTCAAAGTTCGTCCCCGACCAGCCATCGTCCACATACTCACCGACTACATGAAGCCCCTGTTCCTTTGCGTACTGTTGCAGGATTGTCCGCTGTGTTTCAATGCTTACGCTGTCACCATAGTTTTCATCGTCCCGGCTCAATCTCATATAAAGCGCCGTGTTGTAAATCGTAGTATTGTAAGGTTGTTTCACCGTTAAAAATCCTCCTTCTAAAGAAACAACCCACGCTTACAATACTTTTGCTCTATGGCAATTATATCATAAGCGTGGGCGTGTTATCAATGATGGGCTATCAGGTTGAAGCGGCTTTTTCTGCGGTATGCCGCACCACATCTACAATCAGATCACCGAGGGGCTTCCCGACTGCGGCGAAGTGTTCGGAGATTTTTATACGGTTGTTCCCACATACAAAATACTGCGTCCCGTTCTCTGTTCGTATGACCTGCCCTGTCCGGGGTGTAAAAATATCGCTTTCGCTTTTTGCCATCCAGTGTCCTCCATATTCAGTTTTCAAGGTACAATGCCGCACAGGGGCGGCGAAAATTTCTGCTTATATCTATCACCTTTCCTTTGCCGTGTGCCGCTGCTGCCGTTTCAGTTCCGCCAGTATATCCGGCGGGATACGGTCAACCAGCCTCTGTAAATTGTCCAGTTCGCTTTTCAGCTTTGCCCGTTCCATCGTATCTTTCATCTTGCCTTTTTCACTGGCCTTTGCTCTTGCTTCCAACTTCTCATTCTCCGCCAACAGGTCATTGATTGTGACCTTGTACTTTTTCAACTGCCCGGAGAAGTTTTCCATCTGCGGGAACCACTTTTTCAGCATGGAAAGGGCTTCCTCTTTTTTCTTTCCGGCGTTCAGCGGGTTAATGCCGTCAAGGGCGGCTTCAATGGCTCTGGCCTGTTTGGAGAGGGAAACCGCCTGTTTGAAAAGCCGGGTGGGGATATGCTTCCGGCCTGTCTTGCTGGCGCTTTCCCCACGCTCCAAGTCAGGATATTTCTCCACCATATAGGCGTGAAAATCGTCCTGCCACTTCGTCAGGTTTGCCCGGTTGCCGATAATCTCCTTTGCACACAGGCGGTTGTCCTTTGTCAGCGGAACAAAGGTCAAATGCAGGTGGGGCGTTTTCTCGTCCATGTGTACCACCGCCGACACGATATTTTCCCGTCCTACCCGGCCAATGAGGAAAGCCGCCGCCCTCTGGAAAAACGCCTGTATCTCCTTTGGGGATTTCCCCTTGAAAAACTCCGGGCTGGCAGTTACCAGTGTATCGACAAACCGTGTGCTGTCTTTCCTCGTCCGGCATCCGGCCTGCTCGATACGGCTCTGAATGAAGTGGTAATAGCGTCCCTCCGGCTTGACGATATGGAAGTTGTATTTACTCCGGCTTGTGTCAATGTCGGGATTGCTGGCATATTGTTCTTTCTGTCTTTCGTGATGGGCTTCCAGCGGCCTTGCCGGGTTGCCCTTGTGCTTCTCAAACCGCAAAATTGCGTGTTGTGCCATTCTGCTCCTTTCCCCATTCCTTTCCTATCCAGGGTTTTCCACAGGGAAAATCCCGCCAGAATTATCTCTGATACGATAGGAATGGAATGGATATAAATAAATCATTTTAATCTTTGTATTTCTATATACCGTCTGGTTTTCCTACTTCTCAAGATTGATTTCCGTACTTCAAGGGTACGGTTTTCAGTCCTCCGGCGTACCAGAACGGGATTTCTTGAAGTCGGTGTTTGGAACCGCTTCATAGGATTTTGGGAAAATGCGGTTGGGTTTTCCACAGCCCTGCTTCTGGATTTCCACCAGTCCGGCGTATTGCAGTTCCCGCAGGGTGTTCACCGCTTTTTGCCGCCCACAATGGAGCAATGTGACCACTTCACAGATAGGGAAATACAGGAAAATCCGTCCGCAGTCATCCGCCCACCCATTTTTGCGGGATAACTCTGTCCGGCGCAGAATAAAGGCATACAGAACCTTTGCCTCGTTGGACAGGAGCTTGAACGTGGGGGCTTCAAAGAGGAAATTCGGGAGCCGGGTGAAGCTGAACGCCCTTTCCGGCTGATGGATATAGATGGTATTTGTCATAGTGCGTTTTGTGGACGGTTAGAAGCCCGTTTTCCGGGGCGGGCGATACTTTATACCACCTGCCCCGGTTTGGGGCTTGCGAAGCCTGATAAATCAAGGCTTTTTTCGCTCCTAACTGTCCACAGCAGACCTCCTTTTCCGTTCACTTTCTGTTTTCTGCCGCCTGTGAACTCTGGCGGCACAGCCGGGGCAGTATTTTGCCCGGTTGGATTTGGGGACGAACACACCGCCGCAGACCTCACAGCGTTTCAAGTCCTTATCCCGGAAAATCTCCGCTTCCAGCGTCCCGTCCAGCGGCAAGACCGCCCAGCGGAACCACTTACAGCAGACCGAGAAAGAAATCGTCTGCGGACAGGTGCAGGTGTCCCCATCGTCAAGGACAATGCAGTTGCCGTCCTCACAGCAACAGCACTCCCGGCGTATCAGGCTGGCCGCCTGTTTTCTCTGCGCCGGGGTCATGCGGTAAAGGGAACCGTCCGGCCTGCGTTCCAGCGGCGGCAAGTCTTTATAGGGGTTATCTCTCATGCGTTCCCTCCATTTTGCTTTCCGTTGCCGTTCCCCCCCCGAAAAGGCTTCCTGCCTCATTCCTGCGGCGTGTTCCGGCGTTGGCACGCTCCCCGCAACTTCGGGACATTTTGTCCCGAAGTCCGGCTCCTTGCGGTGCTTCCCCAGCCGGGGTATTCCTTTTCGGACGGTCATTCTGTTTTCAAGGTGCCGTCCATCGATGAACTACCCTAAGTCTACACGAAAAAAATGCAATTCCCGGAATATTGCGAGAATTGCATTTTGATGAAGTTTACACTTTGGAAATTGCATTTTTGCAATCATTCTGTATAATGGAAGTATGCGGAGGAGGTGCGTATCTATGGCTTTACCCGGAACACCCGGACAGCGGATTTCCGATTTATGCAACGGGAACCACATCACACAAAAGGAACTTGCGGAGAAGATAGGCGTTTCCGCTTCCCAGTTGAGCCGCATTGTCAGCGGCGAAACAAGAACGGTCAGCAGTGATATTCTCATAGGTGTAGCAAAGGAATTTAAGGTATCGACAGACTACATACTGGGCTTGTCTACCGTGAGCGTTCGTAAAAGCTACGATATTTCTGAATTAGGCTTGTCCGAGGGAGCCGTGAGGGGGCTTGTGACGGGTGCTGTTGATGTGCAAATCCTCAACCGCCTGTTGGAACATAGGAATTTTCCTAAGCTGATAGATTTGATACGGATTTATTTTCAGGACACAGCGGCAAAAGGCATAACAGCAAGAAACCAGCTTATCGAGATGGCAACGGCTTCCCTGTCCGACCTGATGAAAGAACACCCGGAACACCGGGCGGAAGCAAAGCAGGATTTACAGCTTTTGAACGCCCAGAAGATGGGGGAACATGAGGCGGAGATTGAGAAAATCAAAAATGTGTTCCTTGCTATCCTGCGGGATATTAAGAAAGACATTGACAACGGGGAACAGCCGGGAGAAGCTGTGACCGCCGCGATGTTCCAAGCCATGCGGGACGCATTGGCGGAACAGAAGCAAAACCCGCTTTCCATTGACGATGTAACGGCGATGGTTGCCGGACAGATCGGACAGCTTGCACCGATGGATGAAGAAACTGCCGACCTGTTCAAGCAGTTGGCAAAAAAGATGATGAAAGGAATAGAATAATAGCCTGTTATTCGAGATAATAATATGCCATTAGTAAAGCATGACTACCCTGTTTTAGAGTACGATACCGCATCAAAAGCTGTTTTTCAGCCGGGAAATGGGAAAAAATGTTTTCCTGCAAAAGCAGTGTTTGCTTTTTTAGGAGACGAGGTTGAAAATTATGCACATACCCATGATGGAATACAGATAGATGAATTTGAAAGTGCAACAAGACGATATCCTATTTATGAATGTCTTTATAATCAGGAGAAAATATGTCTATGTCCGGCTCCTGTGGGAAGTGCTGCTGCCGTCCAAGTTTTAGAATATTTAATTGCAGGGGGTGTAACAAAGATTATTTCCGTCGGCTCCTGCGGCGTATTGGAAGACATCCCGGAAAATAGATTTTTGATACCTGTTTCTGCATTGAGAGATGAGGGAACATCTTACCATTATCTTCCTCCCTCCCGAGAAGTAGAGATTTCAAAGGCTGGTATAAATGCGATTGAATCTGCTTTAAGCCAAAAGAATATACCATATTGGGAAGTTAAAACATGGACAACAGACGGTTTTTATCGAGAAACAGTAGAAATGGTTCAGTATCGGAAAGAAGAGGGATGTCAAGTAGTAGAAATGGAATGTTCCGCATTGGCGGCGTGTGCAAAATTTAGAAAAGTTACATGGGCTATGCTGCTTTTTTCAGCCGATACTCTTGCAGACCCTCATAAATACCAAGAAAGAGAATGGGGAAAAACAAGTATATCCATAGCCTTAGAATTAGCCTTAGACGCTGTTTTATCAGTTGTTGAGGAGTAAAAATAAATACATATAGGAGTTACAATGAATATAAATGAATTTCCACAACAAGTAAATCAAGTTATTTCAATAGCAGAAACCATATTACAAGGTCAAATATTGGGGATATATTTATATGGTTCAGCAACAATGAATGGGCTGCGTCCAGATAGTGATATAGATATACTGATAATTACTAAACAAGAATTGAGTAATTCAATCAGAGCAGATCTAACAAAGCAATTATTGAAAATTTCTGGCTCCGTAGGCTGTATTGAAAAAAGACCTTTAGAGGTAACTATTATCAATCAATCTGATATTGTTCCGTTGCAATTTCCGCCAAAATGTCAGTATATGTATGGTGAATGGCTAAGGGGAGAGATGGAAGCAGGAGAATATCCGCAAGCCTGCAATGACCCAGATATAATGATTTTATTATGGCAAGCAAGAAAAAATAGCATAACTTTGAAGGGGGCGGAAAGCAAAGAGCTTATTCCCGCTATCCCATTTCACGAAATTAAAAAAGCAATTCGGTTTTCTTTACCTGGTTTGATTTCCAGCTTTAAGGGTGATGAAAGAAATGTGTTATTAACCTTATCACGAATGTGGTTTACTTTAGTAACAGAAGAAATCACGACAAAAGATGTTGCCGCAAAATGGGTAATTTTAAAATTGCCGGAGAGATTTCCCCCCCTGCTAACAACGGCAAAGGAAGCTTATTTGGGAAATTTGTCTGATGAATGGGAGACAGTAGAAAAGGAAGCGATGGCACTTGTAGAATATATGAAAAAACAAATTGAGGAATTACTTAGAACAGAGTAGCAAAGTTAGCGGGGCCAATCAACGGTCAAGATGAACGGCGCATAAATGCGCCGCCGTTGACAGTCCCGCCCGTCTTTGCTGATGGGCAATCAAGGCGGGAAAGCCCTAAAATGGCTTCCCGCCCATTTCAATCTTGAGAGAAGAAACGCTCCAAAATCAGAAAGAGAGCGGTAAATCTAAATTGCGAGGGAGAATGTAGATGAATCAAGGAAGAATTATTGTGATTACAGGTTCGCCGGGAACAGGAAAGACAACAACTGCGTCGATTGTCGCAAAAGAATCGAACATGGATAAATCTGTGCATATGCACACAGACGACTTTTTTCATTAGGCTCTGTCACAACAAATGGTTGATTTTTGACGAGAAATAGCGTATAATAATAGTAAGAAACAGTACCACCGAAGGAGGTAATTGGATATGCCTACTATCAAAGACGCATTAGATATTATCGGTAAGTTGACTGTCGCAGAGCAGGAAAGCCTTAAAACAATGCTTTTAAGTCCTGCCTTTGTAAAGTCTTTGAATATTGAAGATTTCGTAGCAAAGGAACGCTTTGCAAATGGTCGTGTATGCCCTCTTTGTGGCTGTATCCATGTGGTTCGCAATGGTCATCGTAAAGATGGCACACAGCGATATGTATGTAAGGATTGTGGCAAGTCCTTCGTGATTGCTACGAACTCCATTGTGTCTGGTACAAGAAAAGACTTGTCCGTGTGGGAGCAGTACATTGATTGTATGATGAATGGCTTATCCATTCGTAAGACTGCTGTTGCTTGTGGGATTCACAGAAACACCGCATTCCTTTGGAGACACAAGATTTTGGATGCACTTCAGAATATGGCAGACGATGTTACCCTTGACGGCATTATTGAGGCTGACGAAACTTTTTTCGCCATCTCGTACAAGGGCAATCATAGCAAGAGTAAGACATTTGCTATGCCACGCAAGGCTCATAAGCGTGGTCATTCTACACATATCAGAGGCTTGTCCCAAGAAAAGGTATGTGTTCCTTGTGCGGTTAATAGGAATGGCTTGTCTATCTCCAAGATTACGAATACTGGTAGAGTTTCTACAATAGATTTACATCATATTTATGATGGTAGGATTAAGACCAATTCCACTCTTGTTACGGACAAGATGAACTCCTATGTGAGATTTACAAATGCCAATGGCATTGACCTTGTGCAGTTAAAGACTGGCAAAGCCAAGAAAGGCATTTATAATATCCAACATATCAATAGCTACCATAGCCAGCTAAAGAGGTTTATGCGTGGCTTTAACGGTGTTTCTACCAAGTATCTGAACAACTATCTTGTGTGGAATAACCTTGTAAATTACGCCAAAGAAAGCGACATGGAGAAAAGGAACATCTTCTTAACTTTCGTTTTGGCAACATTGAAAACTGCTAAATGCAGAGATTTATCAAACAGACCAGCAGTTCCTCTGGTCGCCTAATTAGAATTTGTGGAGATGATAAGATGGTCAATATAACAGATGTAAAACAGATTCTTCAATTTGCAATAGATGCGGAGATTAAAGTCTTTCTTGATGGTGGCTGGGGTGTAGATGCTCTTCTTGGATATCAGTCAAGAGCCCATAATGATATTGACATTTTTGTAGAAAAGAACGATTATCAGAACTTTATAGAAATAATGAAAGCTAATGGCTTTTATGAGATTAAGATGGAATATACAACATTGAACCATACTGTATGGGAAGATTTGAAAAACAGAATTATTGATTTGCATTGTTTTGAATATACGGACGAAGGTGAAATTCTTTATGATGGGGATTGTTTTCCGGTAGAAACTTTTTCGGGTAAAGGAAGAATTGAGGAAATAGAGGTTTCCTGTATTGAACCATATAGTCAAGTAATGTTCCATCTGGGATACGAGTTTGATGAAAATGATGCACATGATGTGAAGTTATTGTGTGAGACACTTCATATCGAAATTCCAAATGAGTATAGATAACTGCAAATAACAGTTTGTAGGGGAGTTCTGATACTCCCCTATAAAAATGGCTATTTATCAACTGTTTGTTGTGACATAGCCTTTCATTATTTAAGCAAAGGAGCAATACCGCCGCATTTACCAGAGTCCAACGAACAAAATTTAGTTGTCATTGAAGCCTTTTTAGAAGCTGCAAAGCGCTATGCCCGCGGCGGATATGATGTAATTGTAGATGGAATTGTCGGGCCGTGGTTTTTAGAACCATGGAGAGCCCTTGTTCGAGAAGATTATGAAGTACACTATATTGTTTTAAGAGCCAGTAAAGAAGAAACTATGAAACGAGCTGTGGAACGTTCAAAATTAGACAGAAAAACAAATGTTGAATTAGTAGAAACAATGTGGGAGCAATTTTGTAATTTGGGGATATATGAATCGAATGTTATAGAAACGACAACCTATTCTATCCAAGAGGCTGTTTTTGCAGTAAAAGAAAAAATTTCAAGTGGAGCCGCATTGCTATCTTAAACGATTTCTAAAAATCGAAATTTCATTTATCAGAGAAATAGCAAAGCCAGTTAACGGTCAAGATGAACGGCGCATTTCATGCGCCGCCGTTGACCGTTCCGTCTGGCTTTGCTGATGGGCAATCAAGGCGGGAAAGCCCTAAAATGGCTTCCCGCCCATTTCAATTATGAGAAAAGAAACACTCCAAAATCAGAAAGAGAGCGGCCAAGCACTTTGAGGGATTGGTCGCCTTGTTCACCCATTCAGCGGAACGGCGGGTGGCGGTCAAGGCCGGGTGTAAGCCCGTTCATTTCAGCCTTGACGGTTGCCCGCTGTCCTGTTACTTTTCCGGGAGTGTAGCCACAACTTCGGGACACTTTGTCCACAAGTCGGAGCGTAGGACGAGGGACGGGGGCTTTCATATACGCCCAGTCTGCTGTTGAAACCAGACCTGTGCTTACGGCTCTACGCCACGCAAGCACAGCCCTGTTTTCCTGCCGCTCCAAATGCCCTTGCCCTCCCCGGCGGCAACGGCATTTTCACGGCAACGCCGACAGAGCGTATAACACACTACACTTTGCTTCGCAAAGTCGTGTGCCAAATGGGGGCGTTGCCCCCTTTGGAAACCCCCACAAGAAAAGGCGGTACGCTACCCCTCCACGGGGCGCATACCGCCTTTTCTTGTTATCCAGCCCTCCGGCTGTATCGGTTGAGCAAAAGTCAGCGTGGGATTGATGTGGTATCTTTATCTAAGTGAACCCCCGGTCTCCCATTTGCTGATCGTCTTGTCGCTGATGTCCAGCTCTCCGGCCAGCTGGCGCTGGGTGAGCTGTCGGGCCTTTCGCTGTTCCGCGATGAATCTGCCGATCTTGATCTGGTCCATCGCTCCACCTCCTTTCTGCCTCCATTTTACCGAACGGACGGCCTGTTTTGCAACACACGCTGCGTAGATAAGCGGAACTCTTCGCTGCGTAGACCTCACAAATAGCGCCTGACCCTCTGCATATAGTCCCGGTAGGCCGCGCCAAACCGCGCCAGGCACTCCCTCTCCTCGGCCAGGATCACCCGGTGGCCTGCCGCCCCTTTCGGGCCAGCACCCCAAACCGGATCGCAAAAAATGGAACCAGCAGCAAAAAACCGTTCATCCGTCCGCCTCCTTTTTTCCAGTATACCATTTCGGAGGCGCTTTTTCTACTGCCCAGACCCAGCGGGCGGCCAGGCACGCCGCCAGCACCGGCGCCGTCAGCTGCCAGGGGGCGCGGCCTGCCAGAGCCACAAACGCCGCAGCCAGACCCGCGTCCCACAGGCCCCGGGCGGGGCCGCCCAGCGTTTTGCGCAGGGCCCGCTGGGCCAGGAGGCAGCGGCAGGCCGATGCCAGACTCATGCCGCAGGCCACCCCATAGACGCTGTCCAGGCCCCAGGCCGCCGCCAGACTGCACAGGATGCACACACCCACAGCGGTCAGGTTGATCCGCAGCAGCTGGTCCTGCCGGCCGAGCACCTTGAGGAAGGTGGCCCCCACCAGATGCATCTGGCAGTCAAAATAGCATATGGGCATGAGGGCGGGCAGGCAGGCAAGGCTGGCCGCATAGTCCGGGAGCCACCGTTTCAGGAAAAACGCACAAGGAAAATACAGAATGTAGACTGCCGGCAGCAGCAGGAACAATCGCTTCTGCATCCGCCGGAAGGCAGCCGCACACCCTTCCGCCTCCATCCGCCGCAGCATCGGGAACAGCACCAGCCCCACCTGGGCCAGAAAAGCCAGTCCGGCATTCACCAGGCTGAGGGCAAAGGACAGCTGCCCAAAGGCCTGCACCCCCCACCGCAGGTCTGCCACCTGCCGGCCTGCGCCCAGCACCAGCATCGAGCAGAGATTGGCCAGCATCAGGCTCCAGCCTGCCCGGACGCTGCGCCGCCATTCGGCCCGGCCCACGGCCAGACTGCATTTCGCCCGGACAAAGGCCGGTCCCATCCGCCCAATCAGATAAAGGGCCGCGCAGCCCTGGGCCGCCAGGTAGCATCCCAGCAGCTGCCACAGCCCGGCGCGGCCCAAAGCCAGCAGCGCCCCCAGCGCGGCCAGGCAGAGGCCGCGGTCCAGCAGCAGGGATTTGGCCCAGACCTCCGCCTCCCCGCAGGCCTGGAACAGATAGCCCAAAAAATTGTGACAGGTGTACAGCAGATAGTAGACCAGCGCCGCAGCGGCCATCCCTTTGCGCCAGGGATCGCGCAGCAGGGCCAGAGCGCACCCGCCTGCCGCGGCGGCCGCGCAGCCCTGGGCCAGCAGCCCTGCCGCCAGCTGGCTTTTCAGTGCCGCCAGATCCAGCCGGGCCCGCTCGCAGCCGCCATAGCGCAGATAGACCCCGTCGTTCAGGCCCAGAGCCAGACAGGGCAGGTAGGACGCATGGAACAGGAACAGCTGCCAATAGCTGAACGCTTCCGCCCCCAGGGCTTTGGGCAGCACCAGGCTGCCCACCCCGCCCGCCGCCAGGGCCGCTCCCTGCCCCAGCAGGGCAAAGCATACGTTCCGCCTCAGCCTGCGGTCCATGGCCGGCCCCTCCTTTTGCCCATCAGCAGCAGATACAGCGCCGCCGTCATCCCCAGCCGGATGGCGAACCCGAAGGACACCAGATTGGCGTAGAAGAAATTGGAGATCATGTAAAAGGCCAGCGCGTAGTACATCATGGCCAGCACGATCAGCCCGAGGTCGGAGCGGCGCCGTTTTTGGTACTCGTAAAAGACCGAGAAGAACAGCACGAACACGATGTGCAGCAGGTACATCCCCGCCAGACCAAAGTCGTAGTGGTAATCCCGCAGCGCGGTGTAGACGTTGCCGATCGAGCCGCCCCCGCTGCGGCGGAACTCATGGTGGACCAGATAATAGGGGATCTCCAAAAGCCCCAGCTTGCGCAGGCCCTGGTTGAGGGAGTAGAAGGTCTCCTTGCCCCAGATGTCCGAAGGCGGCGGCGGGTCCTTGAAATAGAGGTCCAGCCCGGGCAGGCTTCCCCCCGCATAGTGTGTGATGTATTCCAGCATCCCCTGCTCCGACTGGCGGCCCACAAAGACCCTGACCCCGTAGAACAGGTACAGCACCCCCAAAGCCACCAGGGCCGCCCGAACCATCCGGCCGGGGCGCAGCGCCCGCGGCCCGTCCGGCCCCAGCATATACCACAGCACAAAGGCAGCCACCAGGGCGGTCATGGCCGAAAAGCGTCCTCCCGTCAGGAGACTGACCAGGGTAGCCAGGGCCACCACCCCCAGGTTGAGCGCCCGGTCCAGCCGGCCCATCCGCTTGCCGTGCTTGAACAGGTTGAACAGGTACAGCACCTCCAGCACCGCCGCCAGGCTGAGCAGCTGGCGCACCCACAGGGGCAGCTGGTCGGCCAGGTCGGTGCCGTAGGAATTGCGGGTCCGGAACCGCACCATCACCTCGACAAAAAAGCCGGTGCCGGCGATCTGGCGGATCTGGCTCAGCATGATCCCCGCCACCACCGCCAATACGGCCAGTACGGCCCAGGAGGCCCCGGCAGGGATGGGCCGGCTCTGCCCCTGCCAGGGGATGATGCGCACCCGCCGGGCACAGGCGTGCACCAACCCGTTGAGCACCACCCCCACGGCCAGGGTGCTGACCAGCAGCCACACCGTCCAGCCCGAGAGCTCGAACTGCCACAAGGGCATATTGTACAGCGCGCATCCCGTGGTGAAAGCCGTCACCAGCACCAGCATCATGCCCGGGGCAAACAGATCCCTGCCGCAGGCCCAATAGCCCAGCAGTCCCAGGGGGACCAGCGCTGCCAGCAACATATAAACCACCCTATCCCCTCCCCATCCCGCCCCGGCGGCGGTCATCCAAACCGCTCCACCCACCGCTCCAGCCCGTATTGTGCCAGGATGGCCGGACGGACCGGACGGCAGGCGCTGTGCAGGAAGCTGCCCAGCCGGGCCGGGTCGTCCTGCCCCCAGATAAAGATATTGTCGGGGTGGTAAAACGCCTCCCCCGCCAGCCGGCTGTCGTTGGTCAGCAGCTTTTTGCCGTAGAACAGCGCCTCCAGCGGACGCAGGGTCATCCCCTGCTGGCCGCTGCACTTGCAGTCCACCAGTACCCGGCAGCCCGCGATCCCCTGCAGCACCTGGGCGTAGGTCAGCCGGGGACTGTTCACCCCCGCGATGCAGAACCGGGTGCTGCACCCCTGGGCCTGCAGGGCCGCCTCCATCCGGGCCAGCAGCTGCCGCCGCCCTTTGTCCCGCCCCACAAAAAAGGCGTCCCATGGCCCGGACGCCCCGGCACGGCAGGCGGGGCTGGGCACATAGAACTGGGGGTTGTACCCAAGGCCATAGGCCCGGCAGTCCCCCGGGTCAAAGGACCACACCTCGCAGCCGGGCGGAGCCTGACCGGGAGGCTGGGACGCCTGCACCAGGTTGCGGTACCACAGGATCAGCCGCTTTTGGGGCCAGCGTTCGCGGATCAGGCCCGCCACCGCAAAGCTGTTGCCCGCGTCGGCCAGGATCACCTGGCTGCACTCCCCGATCCGCTCCATCCAGGGGGCCAGCCAGCGGTCCGCCCAGGGCGCCCGGACGGACAGTTCCAGCTTGCGGGCCGCCCGGACGGCCAGGCCGGGCCGCGCCGGACGCAGCATGGGCAAACACAGGATCCCCGCTTCCTCTTTGCCCCGCAGCCCGTACTGGTAATAGAGGTCGTCGATGAGGACCAGCGTCCGTTTCATGTTCCCTCCTGCATAAAGGCCAGGTAAAAGGCTTCCCGCAGCGGGTCCAGCCGGGCCTTGGCATAGTCCTGGGCCCGGGCAAAGCAGGCCATGGCCTGTGCCTGCCTGACTGCGGGGCTGCTCATCTTCTGCAGCAGCCGGGCGGCCTGGCGGAAGTCCCCCGGCTCAAACAGGCAGCCGGGGTCCGTCAGCTCCCCGGCGCCTCCCACTGCCGTGGAGAGCACCGGACAGGCCCGGGCCATGGCTTCCAGGATGGCCCGGCTCAGCCCTTCGCCATAGCTGGGATGGATATAGACGTCCAGCTGGTCGTACCACTGCCGCATGGCGTCGTGCCGGATGCATCCCGACAGCTTCACCTGCTGCCGGACGCCCCACCTTTCCGCACAGGCCAGCAGTTTCCTGCTGTCCCCGCCCCCCGCCAGCCGGTACTCTATGGGCGGCCAGCCCTGCCGGCGCAGCAGCCCCAGGGCGCGGATCACCACCTTCTGGCCCTTTCCGCCGTTGTCCAGAGAGGCTGCCGTCCCGATCACCAAAGGCCCGCTTTGGGCCGAAGTGCGCCGCAGCCGGCTGCTCAGCACCCGGGGGTCCAGGCCGGTCAGTTCCACATCCGAACAGCCGATGCTGGCCCCCGCCGTGGGATACCGCTTCTGGAGGGCCCGCCGGGTCACATACACCGCCCAATCGGCCTGACGCAGGCTGCGCCTGCATTGCAGTTCCCGCCAGGGGGCGGCCAGCTTGCCCACCGGCCCGTGGTACCAGGCCCCCTCCCAGACCAGGCCGGTCACCTCGATCAGACAGGGCTTGCGGCAGCGGCGCGCCCACCGCAGGGCGGTGTCGGCATAGACGTTCCCGGGACCCCGCACGATCACCCGGTCGGCCAGGCGCACCTGCCGGGCGATCTCCCTTTCCACCTGCCAGCGCAGCCGGGGACAGAACCAATTCGACGCCGGGCGGTACAGGTCGGGCAGGGCCACCCAGTCTGCCCGGGATCGGTCAAAGGCGTTGAACCGGGCCGCCGCCGTCCGGGGCGGGTAGACGCCGGGGTCCCGCCGCAGCACCACCGTCAGGCTGCCGCAGCGCAGATACCGGTCCCATACGTCCTGGTTGGAGCTGGTGTCAGTGTAGAGTCCGCCCTCGGTGTCAAACTTCCAGCGGGAGCCCCCGTGGACGTACAGCAGGCGCATCCCTATCCCTCCCCTCCCAAGCGGTAGATGGTCCGGCCCACCCAGCCGGCCTCCCGCAGGTCCTCCTCGGTGTTGATGTCCACCGCCTGATACCGGTCCACCAGATGCGCATAGGGCCGCCGCCCGATGCGGCAGCGGTACTTTGCCAGCGCCTGGCGGCGGATGCCGTACAGCCCGGTGGTCTCCTCCAGCAGGGGAGCCAGGTCCTGGCTGCGGGGCAGGATGCCGGGGCGGTAATTGACCGGCGTGCCGCCCATCCAGTAAAAGCCCTGCCGCCGCACCGCCGTGAAGCAGGAATCGCAGCCCCCGTCGCTCTCCAGCCGCCCCACGCAGGCCCGGATGGCCTCCGGCTGCAAAAAGGGAGCCGTGGCAAACAGCTGGAAATAGCAGTCATATTCCGGGTACAGCTGCCAGTGATGCACCAGCAGGTCGTTGCCGTTGGCGTCGTCCCGGGCCAGGTCCGCCGCCCGGGGGATCACCGCAAAGCCCATGGCCCGGGCATACTCGGCCACCTCGGGGCTGTCGGTATCCACATACAGCCCGTCAAAGACGTCCGCCTGCCTGGCGTGGATGCAGATGTACTCGTACAGTTTGCGGCCGCACAGCAGGCGCAGGTTCTTTTCGGGCACCCGCCGGGAGTGGGCCTTGATGGGGATAAAACAGGCAGTCTTCATGGTTTTCGCCCCTCCCTGGCGGCGTGCCGGACGGCTTGTTCCAGCGGGATGCGGGGGTAGACTTCCAGCGCGCCGCCCCGGGTGCAGTTATACACCCGGAGCCCCCGCTGCCGGGCAAACGCCCAGAAGGCGCGGTGCCCCTGGATGATCCGCTGCCCGCTGTCCCTGGGCTGGGGGATGCCGCAGGGGATAAAGTGGGTCCGGGGCTGGGCATAGTCGCAATCGCACCCCAGCAGAAAGATGGGCCCAAAGCCCAGGTAAGCGGCCAGCTGCAGCGCCGAGAACACCACCGAATAGCCGTCGTAGACGCAGCGGTAACAGTCGGATGAACAGCGGAACGTCCCCCAGCCCCGCCGGTGCAGCAGCCTGTGGTCCAGCAGGTGGAGCGGGTAGGTTTTATACCCCACCGGCAGCGGAAAGCGGCGGGCGATGTTCTGCCCCACCCACACCGCTTTCAGCTGGCAGGAGGACGCCGCCAGGGCCAGCGCCGCTTCCAGGCGCAGGTAGACGTATTCGTCCTGGATCAGATAGAAGTCGGGCCGCCACCCGGTCTGGCCCAGGGCCAGCACGGCGGCGTTCACCCCAAAGGAATAGGCCGGGCGGATCCGTTCCAGGTCCTCCAGGCAGAGACTGGGACCGGTGCCCACCACAAAGCAGCTGCGGCCCCGGTACTTGCCCTGCAAGGGCGGCAGCCAGGCGAATTCCGGGTCGTAAGCGCCCCGGCCCCGGCGCCAGGCCGCCCAGTCCGCCCCCAGGCGCTGGGCCTGCAGGACAGGCCAGGCCGCGCTGCGCAGCGCGGCATCCACGGCGGGCCGGCGTTTCAGGGCCAGTTTCAGACGGATGGGGTCCACAAGGCATCTCCTCCTTCGTTCCGGATGCAGGCATCGTAAAAGCGTTCCAGCAGCCCGGCATCCTGCGCGATGTCGAACCCTGCCGCGGCCACCCGGGCCCTGCCGTCCTGCCGGGGCAGGCCCCTGCACCCGGCCACCGCCCGGGCCCAGGCCCAGACCGGGGCCGCCAAAGGCAGCCGCCGCACGGCCGGCAGAATGTCGGCCTCCCAGGGCACTCCCTCCGAAAAGACGCAGGGCAGGCCGGCGGCCTGGGCCTCCACCGCCACCACTGGCAGCCCCTCATACCGGGAGGGCAGCACAAAGCAGTCCATGGCCTGGTAGAGAGGCGCCGTATCCTCCACCACCCCCAGAAAGCGCACCCGTTCCTCCAGCCCGGCGGCCCGGACCCTGCGGCGGATCTCCCCCTCCAGCGGCCCGGTCCCGGCCAGCAGCAGCACCGCCGAAGGCTCCTCCCGGCACAGCCGGCCAAAGAGTTCCAGCAGAAAGCCGTGGTTTTTCTGTGGACAGAACCGTCCGATGTGTCCCACCACGAACCGGTCCTGCAGGCCCAGCCGGCGCCGGCAGGCGGCGCGCAGTTCCGGGCAGTAGCCAAAGCGTCCGCAGTCGATGCCGTTGGGCAGGATGGTCACCTCTCCCCGGGCCATGGCCCGCCGGCCAAACAGCCATGCCCCCGCGTGGGCCGAACAGGCGCACCGGTGGGTGGCGAACACCCCCGCCCAGGGCCGCAGCAGGGTTTTGAGAAGGTTCCTGGCCGGCTCGCCCGGGGCCGAGGTGCTGTGGCTGTGGCAGATGCGCACCGGTACCCCGGCCGCCCAGGCCGCACCCAGGGCGAACACCGACAGGCTGTTCATCCCCGCATGGACGATTTGGTAGCCCTCCGCCCGGAAATGCCCGGCCAGGGCCGCCATGTACCGGGGCAGCTGCTGGTAGGGCGGGATGACAAAGTACCTCGCCCCCAGTTCCATCAGGCGGCGGGAAGGCGGGATCACCGAGTCGGCATCGATGTAGAAATCGAACTGGTAGCGGCTGCGGTCGATGTGCTGGTAGTAGTTGCTCACCACCGTCTCCACCCCGGCCGCGCTCAGCTTGCCGATCACATGGGCCACCCGCACCGGCTGTCCCGCCCCCTTCATGCCAGGCCTCCTGCAGACCTTTGCGCAATCCGAACGTTCATAAGATGCCCTCCCCTTTCCTCTCGTTGCCGGTCTTATGCGCCGTACATCCGACCCACCGCCCCGAAGGTCTTGAAGATCAGGACCCAGTCCAGCCGCAGGCTGCGCCGCCGGATGTACTCCAGGTCCAGCTCCACCCACCGGTCAAAGGGGATCTGGTTGCGGTCGGGCTGCACCTGCCACAGACAGGTCAGCCCCGGCTTGACGTACAGCCGCTGGCGCTGATAGGGGGTGTACCGTTCTGCCTCCCGGGGCAGGGCAGGCCGGGGGCCCACCAGGCTCATCTCCCCTTTCAGCACGTTGAGCAGCTGGGGCAGTTCGTCGATGCCGGCCCGGCGCAGCCACCGTCCCAGCCGGGTGACCCGGGGGTCCCGCTGCATCTTGAAGACCGGGCCGTCCATCTCATTGCAGGGCAGCACCTGTTCCAGGCGTGCCTCGGCATCGGGCACCATGGTGCGGAATTTGTACAGCCGGAACAGCCGGCCGTTCTGCCCCACCCGCTGCTGCACAAAGAAAGGGCTGCCGCCCGGACTGTCCAGCCAGATCGCCAGGGCCACCGCCGCCATGGCAGGCCACAGGACCGCCAGGGCCGCTCCCGTCAGCAGGACATCCTGGAAGCGCCGGGCCGCACGGTACAACCGCCGGCCCTGCTGCACCTGCCGCCGGTCCAGCCAACCGTTCCGGGGCGGCCGGGCTGCCGCCGGCCTCATCTCTCTACCCCTTCATACACAGCGCCCCTTTCCTGCGATAAAGGGCCGCCTTCCTCCCCTTGCCGGCGAAAAAAGCGGCCCACAGCCTTCCGGTGTTACCGGGCGCGCACCAGGATCATCACCGGGCCGGAGGTGGTCACGTTCAGATAGACCACGCTGCCCGCCACGGCCGCCGGCACCACCCGGGAGTTGCCTGCCCGGTCCCAGCAGACCGCCACCACCAGGGCCCCGTTGGTCACCCCGGGGACCGACAGGGGGATGGTGGCATTGCCGCCCTGGGCGATGATCCTCTCCGCCCCCGCCGAGACCCCTATGTCATACAGGGCCAGAGGGATATAGGCGTCCGCCGGGGCGCCCGCCACCTGGGTGAAGTTGGCCGCAGCCGCAGGGGCGTTGGCCGCCAGCAGAGCCCCCACCGAGGTGGCCGCATTGACCAGGTTGTAGAGGTTGTTCAGCTGGCCGTTGGCCGCATAGCTCAGGCCGCTGGCGGTGGGGTTTGCGGACAGCTGCCCGGCAGACAGGCCGGGGTTGGCGGCGTTGATGGCGTTGTTGACCGCCAGGGTCTGGGACACCGGCGTCACCTGGATCACCGCATCCTGGGACTGCTGCACCTGCAGGATGCTGCCGGTGGCGGGGTTGATGCTGGGTCCTGCGGTGACCGCCACCTGCGCCCCGATGCCGGTGGAGACGACGCTCTCCACCACCTCCACCTCGTTCTGGGTCCGGCTGGGCTGCCAGCCCACCGCCAAAGCCTGACTGCCCGCTGTCGCGGCCACAGCCGCCGCCAGGGACACGCTGGCCACCCTTTTGACCATTCGTTTCATATCATTTGCCTCCCTCTTTGCCGTTTGTATCATGGGTATGGTCGTAGCTGCCGCCATAATAGCGGTAGTAATAGCCCCCTGCCCCGCCGCCGGCATTGGCCCGGTTGAGGGCCACCCCCAGCAGGGGCTTGCCGGTGCGGCCCAGCAGCTGCACCGAATTGTGCACCAGGCGGCGGGGGGTGGATCCGCAGCGCACCACCAGGACGCTGCCATCGCAGTAGCGGGCGATGTTCAGCCCGTCGGCCACGCTGCCCAGAGGGGGTGTATCCACCAGCACGCACCCGAACCGTCCGGCGCAGTCCTCCAGCATCCGGGCAAAGCGGGGGCTCTCGAGCAGGATGGTCGGGTTTGCGATGGTGGACGCCACCGGGATCATATAACCCTGGGGAATATTGGTGCTGTAGATCACATCTTCCAGCTGGGCCTGACCCGCCAGGCAGTGGGCCGCGCCCAGCAGCTTGCCGCCGTCCGTGCTGCGGATGCCGTATTTGCGGCGCATCTCGGAGTTGCGGAAATCGCAGTCCAGGAGCAGCACCGGCGTGCCCACCTCGGCCATCCGCTTCCACAGCTGGATGGTCAGGAAGCTCTTGCCCTCGTTGGGCACGCTGCTGGTGATCATGATGGTCTTGATCTGGCTGCCGCAGAACCCCAGGTTGATCCGCAGCTGGTTGATGGCCTCGGACACCTGGAAGGGCAGCTGGGGCATCTGGTCGATCACAAGGGTCTTCATGACTGGTCTTTCCTCCATCTGGGCAGGGTGCGGCCGGGCCGCCCGGCCCCGCCTTCGGGCTGGGCCTCGGGGATGGTGGCCAGGGGCTGCAGCCCCAGGCTGCCCGCCACCTCTTCCGGGGTGACGAAGGTATCGTTGAGCAGACGGCGGCACAGCAGCACCCCGCAGCAGAGGACTGCCCCGGCCAGACCTCCCAGCGCTCCGTTGAAGGCATAGCTGGGGCTGGAGGGCCACTGGGGCGCCACCGCCGTCTCCACCAGGTTGGGCTGGTCGGTCTCCATGACCTCGGGCAGGTATACCCGGGCCAGGTCCACCAGCTGGTTTGCGATCCGGGCGGCCATCTGCGGGTCGGGGCTGGTGACGGTCACCTTCAGGATACGGGTGTTGGCGGCGTTGGTGATCCGGATCTGCCGGGCCAGCCGCTGGGGGGTGGTGTCCAGCTCGAGACGCCGGATCACGTCCTCCAGCAGAGGGCGACTGCGCATCAGTTCCTGGTAATCCGCAGTCAGCTGGGAGCCGATCTGCAGGTCGCTGAGGTTGACCACAGAGTTGTTGGAAGCCGACACGATGTAGATGCTGGACACCGCCTGATAGAGGGGTGTGACCAGAAGCCGGGTGCCGCACAGAGCCAGCAGGGCCCCCGCCGCAAGGCAGGCCAGGATCTGCCGTCCCTGCCCCCAGAGCAGGTAGAAGATCTCCACCAGATCGACGCCGTCCTCCGCCGGGCGGCCGGGCTGCCAGGCTGCCGCGGCCTGGCTGTGGGGTTGGTTCTCCATAACAGCGCTCCTATCCTACCTTATATCTCGGTGTAAAAAAGCTGCAGGATCACCTGCTGCAAACTGTCCTGATCCAGGTAATAGGCCCAGTAGCCGTCTTCCACCCGGTTTTCCCCCGCGATGGTCAGCAGGGGCAGCCGGGTATAGTCCCGCAGGCACTGGGCCGCCCGGGCCGCCGTACCGCTGGGGATATCGGTGACCACATAGTCGGCCAGGGCCTGCCATACGCGGGCTGCAAGATCCGCGTCCAGCGTGCGGGCCTTTTGTTCCAGTGCAGCCAGGAACTGCCGCTGCCGCTCCATCCGGGCCAGGTTGGTCTGGTCGTCCACGTCCTTGCGGGTGCGGACATAGGCCAGGGCCTGCCGGCCGTCCAGTGTCAGCGTCTCGCCCTCGGTCAGGGTGGGGTCCACGGCGGAAAAGTCGGACTGGACCGTCAGGGTCACCCCGCCGATCTGGTCCACCAGCACCTCCACGCCCCCCATATTCATGGCGAAATAGCCGTCGATGGGCTGATCCTCCAGCATCATCGAGACGGCGGCGGCGCTGTTCTCACAGCTCTCCTCCAGGCCGTCCCCATAGGCGTGGGCCAGGGCGATCTGCTGCACCACCGTGTAGGGGGATCGGCCCATCATGCCCAGCACCGGCACTTCCACCATACTGTCCCGATTGATCTGCAGCAGCTGCCAGGTCCGGGCCTGATGGTCCAGCACCAGCAGGATCTGGGTGTCGGCCTGCCCGCCGGCAATATAGCTGCCCGCCCCTGTGGCGGGGCCCATCACATCGATGCCGAGAAAGAGATAGCTCTCCACATCGCTCTTTTGGCGGTAGGTCCTGCCGTCCCAGACCCGCTCTTTGCAGGCGGGCTGCGAGGACGGCACGCCGGCGTCCCCCGATGTCTCCGGGTCGGGCGGGATCGGACGCTGTTCCCATCGGCGCAGCAGGGCCACCCCTGCCCCAAAGGCTGCCAGCGCTGCCGCCCCCTTGAGCACCTGCCGCCGGGTGATCTCCACCGGGGCCCTCATAAGGCGGCCTCCCCGGGGCGCAGCCGGGTCAGGCGGTCGGCCTGCCGGTCCATCCGGGCCAGGAAGTCCGGACCCAGCCTCCGCCGGATCACGGTCCTTGCCTCCTCCAGACGGGGCGGACGGCGGGCCAGGTCATGGCAGTCGCTGCCCAACAGGGGGATGGCCGCGCCCCGCAGCAGTTCCAGCGCCAGGCCTCGGAGCGGGCGGCGCAGAAGGCTGTCGGCGTTCACCTGCAAACCGACGGGCAGCGCCGCCAGCCGGGCCAGCTGCCGCCGGTTGCCCTGGCTGAAGCAGAACCGCTCCGGATGGGCAAGCACCACATCGTACCGGCAATCCAGCGCCAGGGTCGTGACCGTCTCCACCTGCAGGTCGGTCCAGTCGGCAAAGGGCATCTCCAGCAGCAGCGTGCGGGTGCCCTCCACACACAGCAGGCCCAGAGGCTGCTGTTCCATCTGGGGGAAATAGGCCACCTCCGCCCCCAGCATCACCCGGGGCAGGCCCGGAGGCGCGGCGGCCAGCAGCCGGCCCAGAGCTTCGGCCCGGCGCAGGCAGAAGGCTGCGGGAGCGTTCTGACGCCGGTAATAGTGGGGCGTCGCGCAGACGGCCGTGACCTTCTGGGCCTGCAAACGGCGCAGCATGGCCACCGATGTTTTGACGTCGGGGCTGCCGTCATCCATGGCGGGCAGCAGGTGGGCATGCAGGTCTGTCACAGCAGCCGGCCTCCTTTCGAGTCTCTGCCATTGTATGTGTCAGAGCTCCGGAACATACCGTCCCGGCGTGCAGTCCCTCTACATCCCCTTCCTATGCAGCGGGCCGCCGGGATGTGCGGCCAAGGACCGGCAAAAGAAAAGTCCCGGCCGTACGGCGCACGTACGGTCGGGACACAAAAAACCCTCCGCCTGCTCTTCACAGGCAGAGGGACTGGTTGAGGAGGAACCAGAGGGATCATGAAACTCGTTCAGGAGGCAGGGGCCTCCCTGGGGCGCAGGCTCAGTCGCGGCTGTGGCTGCTCAGGCCCAGCAGACGGACCACAAACAGGAAGATGTTGATGAAGTCCAGATAGAGGGTCAGAGCCCCGTAGACGCTGGCCTTTTCGGCCAGTTCGCTGTCGGCGGCGTAGTAAGCGTACATCTGGTGCAGCTTCTGGGTGTCATACGCGGTCAGCAGCATGAACACCACCAGGCCGATGCCGCTGTACAGCAGCGACGCGCCAATGCCAAATCCGAACAGGGTGCCCACCAGGCCGGTGATGATCATGGCGATCAGGCCCATCATCAGCTTGGGGCCCCAGCTGGTGAGATCCCGGTTGGTGGTGTGGCCATAGAAGGCCATCAGGCCGAAGTAGACCGCCGTAGCCAGGAAAGCCATCACCAGGGTACCCACCGAGAAGGCCACGAAATAGAAACTGAGCACCATGCCGTTGAGGGCCGAATAGGCGAAGAAGACCGCCCGTGCCGTCCCCACCGACATCTGCTGGATCCGGGCGCTGAGGAAGAACACCAGCGCCAGCTCTGCGATGGTCAGCACCAGATACAGGGAGCTGGCCACATAGAGCAGAGGCGTAGTGGCCGTCAGGAAGGCCACCGCAAAGGTCACGATCAAGCCGCAGGCCATCCAGCGGTAGGTCCGGGCCATATAGTCAGCCGCAGACATCATCGACTCGGTGTAGCCGCGGTCGTAATCATTGTTGTAATAATTCATAACAGACACTCCTTTTCCGCCAGGCGGGGGTGTCACGGCCTATTGCCCCGCTCTGATGGTTTTAGTATACTATATAGAAATGAACGATTCATGAAAAGGCTGTGACTGATTTTGTCTTTTGGACTCTATTATCATATTCCCTACTGCTTTTCCCGCTGCCGCTACTGCGATTTTTACGCCGCAGGGGCCTGGCGCGGGGTCCCGGACGCCTACATCGACGCCCTTGTGGCCGCTCTGGGCCGCCACGTCCTGCCCGGCCGGCCCGACACCCTGTATTTTGGGGGCGGCACCCCCAGCCTGCTGACGCCTGCCCAGTGTGCGCGCCTGATCCAGGCTGCGGCGCCCAAACCCGGCGCCGAGATCACCCTGGAAGCCAATCCCGAGACAGTGACCCTGGCCTCTTTGCAGGGATACCGGGCCGCCGGCGTGAACCGGCTCTCCATCGGGGTGCAGTCGGCCCGGGACAGCCAGCTGCGCACCCTGGGCCGGCCTCACACCGCCGCCCAGGCCCGCCAGGCGTTTGCCCTGGCCCGGCAGGCCGGGTTTGCGAACATCAGCGGGGACATCATGCTGGCCTTGCCCCATTACACCCGGGCCGAGTTCGACGAGACGCTCGAGCTGATCCGGCAGGGCGGGGCCTGCCACATCTCGGCCTATCTGCTCAAGATCGAGCCGGGGTCCGCTTTTGGCCGCCGTCCCCCTGCGGGCCTGCCGGACCCCGACCAGGCCGCCGGTTTTTACCTCTATGCGGTGGAGCAGCTGACCCGGGCCGGCTACCGCCAATACGAGATCTCCAGCTTTGCCCGCCCCGGTTTTGAGGGCAGGCACAACCGCCTCTATTGGGACTGCGAAGATTACCTGGGTCTGGGGCCAGCGGCCCACAGCTGCCTTGGGGGCAAGCGCTTTTTCTACCCCGCCGACACCGCCGCTTTCATCGCCGGCGCGGACCCTGTCCCCGACGGCGGGTGCGGCGCCGAGGATTACCTGATCCTGCAGCTGCGGCTTTCCACCGGCCTGGACCTGGCAGAATACCGGCGCCGCGGCGGCGCGGCCTTCACCCCGCACCAGCTGGCCTTCCTAGAGCGGTGCGCACAGGCGGGCTATCTGACTTTGACCCCCCGCCGTCTGACACTGACCCCGCTGGGCATGATCGTCCAGAACAGCATCCTGGAAGAACTGATCTGACCCCCGCCCCCGCAAGGGATGGCGGGGGCTTTTTGCGCCGCACGCACGCAAAACAATGCGGGGGCCGGCCGTATGGCCGGCCCCCGCAGAGGGACCCTATCTTTCGTGACGCAAAAGTTCTTTTGTTTTGGTGCGATCAACAACAGAAGGAATATGGTTCTATTCCTC